>CAWHSF010000002.1:0-87261 GCA_963832025.1 Candidatus Nomurabacteria bacterium | reverse complement strand
TCCACAATGATCCGCGAGAACAGCTGGGAGCTGCTTGAGCGAATCATCATTGTGTGACATGAGAGACGAGAAAAGCGGAGGCCGACGGGCCGAGCCGGGGTAGCGAAATTTTTCAGTAGAAAAATATTTGTGACCGAGTCTCCTAATGTCCACAGTTGTTCTTTGGAAAATTAAATTCGGGAGTAGCGCTCAGCGGTAGAGCGGTCGCCTGTGCTATGATTTAGAAATGGAGGAAAATTTCGTTTACGCCATAAAAAGCATAAAGGATGGCAGAATTTATGTTGGAATGAGTCGTAACCCGTAAAAGAGATTGTTGGAACACAACAGCGGAAAAGTTTTTTCTACGAAAGGTTTTCGTCCTTGGATTCTGATATTTTTTGAAAATACTGGCGCAAGTAGAATTTATGCCAGAATTAGGGAAAAATATTGGAAATCAGGGTGTGGTAAGGAAAAATTGAAAAAAGAATATTCGGGAGTAGCTCAGCGGTAGAGCGGTCGCCTGTTAAGCGATTGGTCGTAGGTTCGATCCCTACCTCCCGAGCATAGTAGGTTATAAATATTTCTGATACAATAAAGCATGTTTATCATTATTAATAAGTAATTTGTAAAATACAATATGAAATCATTAATAAACAAAACAAGTCAGTATTTTTACCATAGTTCTATTGGAATTTTTATCATTCGTTTAGTTGCTGGTTTTATTTTCATTACTGAAGGATGGAGTAAATTTCAAAATCTTTCTGGAACTTCCCATTTTATGGTACATCTTGGCCTACCTGCATGGATGGCTTTATTTATCGCTACCCTTGAATTAATTGGTGGTGTTGCTCTGGTTCTTGGTGTTTTTACTAGAATTTTCGGAGTTATCTTTGGAATTGAAATGTTATTTGTTGTTTTCTTAACTGGTTGGGCTAGGGGAATCGGCAGTCATGATCTCGAGTTACTTTTAGCGGCTACTTCTTTTGGTATTGCATTTATTGGTTCAGGAAGGTATGCATTGTTTCCAATGGAATGTAAAAAATGTGGAGGAATGTTTTGTAAAACATGCCAAGAACAATCTAAGTAATAATTTTTATCCAGCTTTTTCCTCCATAAAACTCATTCGAACACTATCCCAGGTTTGGAGCACGAGTTTGACAAAATCATCATCAGGAGTATGGTAAAAAAGAAGGCACTTTGAAGTAAAAAGAGGAAGGGTATTCCATTGAAGAGGATTCGATTTATTCGTGTCACAGAGAAAAATGTGGAGCGGGCAATCTCTCTTGCAAGGGAAATTTTTCCTTACGAAATCCGTAGGGGAGTTTTTCTGCCAGAGAGAGTATCTGCTCTCATTCAGACCGGAAAGAGTTCACCTTCAAGATTTTTTTATGGTGAAGTATGGAGGTGAGTTTGTGGGCATAACAGGGTATTACCACAAACACCAACACAGACCCGAAGAACTATGGCTCAACTACTTCGGGTTGGTAGAGAAACATCGGGGAAATGGTATCGGCAAAAAGATGCTTCGAAAGACATTGGACTTGATGAAGAAGTTCAATACTAATCTGAAGACAATCAAGCTGTATACCACTAACAGACCCGAACAACTTGGTTCACATTGTCTTTATCGGTGCGTGGGTTTTAAGTTTTATGCACGCAGGCACACCAAGCCCTTTAACACACTCTATTTCAAGAAGAGTGTCTAATTTTTATCTTGAAAAATGGCAATCTTGCCACACGCCTTGAAGAGTAGCGTTCAACTCTTCCCTCGAGCAAATGCTTGGGGTTTTTTGTTTTTTAGGGAGCTCGCAAGTTTGATTATTTTTGCTATAATTCCGTAATGGAATCATTAAAAATAAAAGGTTCTGAAAAACCAACGCAAGAGAAGATTATTCAGCAATTAGACAAAATTGAAGAAGCGACCGTGGGAGAAGAACTTGAAGCCAAGAGAAAAGGTATTTCTGTTGAGGAGTATCAAAAAGAAAAAAGAAAGTTTTACGGCGTGGAACATCCTGATTATACCCACAGAAAAGAAGAGACTGAATCTTCCACTATGATTAATAATATAAAACAATGGGAAAAAGCGCACAAAGAGATAGATCAAAATAAGTTTGAGCAACTGCCTTTTGGGATAGAAATTGTTCGCAATCCATCAATCCCAGAAATGTCGCATACTTTTCTTTCACATCTTCTGAGAACAGCGCGTACAAAAATGATGACTGATAATGAATACAAAAAACACAATCCTGTTTTGGGTAAACTTAGTGATGTAACTAAAATTGAAATTAAAAAAATAGAGGGTACGGATAAATTACAATTCGATGTGTATATAAATGTAAGGGCTATACTTAAAAAACATACACAATTTTTTATATTTAAAATGGATTCAAGCGGTGAAATTATTTTAACTTAAATCTTTAAAAATATTATAAACCAACAGAAAACCCGTCTACTGAAGCAGAGGGTAATCTGCTTGAGTACGACGGGTGATTCAAAAGTAGACCGAAGTCCACCTTGTTAAAACCTCCATGCAAATTGTCCGGTCTCCTTCTTCCACGGTTTTCGGAATCCGGAAACGAGAAACTTTCCTTTTCAAACCCCTTGGTTGATGCTTCTGTTGTACAACTCTGCGCAGGCTGAACATCTTGCCGAGCGCGCTGTAGAATGCCGGTCCATTGTCATTCCACGGATGGATGTCGGCTCCATTCAAGATGCCTCGCCGAACATTCTCGAATGACTGGTCATGCTCTCTCATTTCAGTCAGAATTTTGTCGGCTAGCATACGAAGAAGTGTTTCGTTCAATTTGAGCCCGTACTTCTTCGTCGCATACTCCGCTCCAAGAGAAGTTTCTTGGAGTGAGAATGTTAACACCTCAACCTTAGGTTTTTCCAAAGAGCACCTCCCTTAGATGCGATTCACTAAATTAATAACATTTAAATTCTAGTTGTGTCAATTTGTCATCTTCTATTTTTCCTAGATATGTGGTATAAATGTGTATAGGAAGTAATTGGACGGATTGCGATAAAGCGATCCTTCTCTGGAGATAGAATTGCCAAGACCAAGCAAAAAAATCTATCACCCAGTGTTGCACGATTCCGCTTCAAGGAAACGTGACAACGAGAGGCTCCAGCAGACAGCGCAGGAGCATAACGCAAGAGTGCAAGCTGGCATCCAAGAGGCGATTGAGATGCTGGTAGCCACTCGGCACCAGCCGGTGAAGTATCTGCCGACAAGGGAACTGCTCTTTGCACGCTTCTGAGGGGAGGTGATCCAAATCTAGTTGTGGGGCTTGTCCGATACTGTCGGCGAGCCCCATTACAATCTGTGTTTTAAAATTTCTAGTTAAAATTTACCTACTTTTTTGTCTTTAGTGAAAACAATACTTCCATCATTTTTAGCTATGAACTCAAATCGATTAGTTAATTTAGCGCGCAATTCTTTGCTAAATCTTGTATCAAAAATTACTTCTAAATCGCTCAGAGAATAAGATTTACCGAATTCAATTTGTTTAGCGTTAGAATTAAATTCTCTCAGCGCTTTTTCAGTTTGTTGTGTAAGGTCAGCTGTTACAAACTGTTTGTCCATAGCATCTAGGTTGGGATCGCGTTTAAATGATTCGGTGTTCATGTCTACATAATACAAAATTTGCTATAATATGTCTATTACCAATAATACAATTAATTTAAAATTATGAACTGGTATAACTACGTTGCGTGTTTCTTTGCGGGAATGTTTATTGCCAACACCATACCTCATTTTATTCATGGTATTTCTGGAAATAAATTTCCAACCCCTTTTTCAAAACCTCCCGGCAAAGGATTATCATCACCTACGGTAAATGTACTGTGGGCTTTATTCAATTTTGTGATAGGTTATGTGTTTTATTTAGCAGGTAAAATATCAGAAGGAAATGTTTGGGCGCTGATTATATTTTTCATAGGATTTGCTTTTATAAGTATTTTCTCGAGTAAGGCTTTTGCAAATAAAATGACTCAATAAAGACATGAAAAACTTTCTCAAGCAAAATTGGCTCAAAATTAGTATTTGGGCAGGTATGATTGGACCCAAGGTAAAGGTTTTAAAATTTATTCAGGAGGACCTGGTGGACAGCTTGATTTAACCAATATTCAGAAAAGAGAAGTAGGTTTATATTACCCAGGTTATTATTTAGCACTAATTTAACCCTTATTTTCCATCAAGCTTATTCGAACATCCTCCCCGGTTTGGAGCAAATCCTTGAGTTAAAATAACCTTATTTTAGCATTCTAAGGTTTTTCCTATACTTCATTGCTTTTTCATGTGCGAGAGAGTATAATAGTAGCATCACTATGAAGAAGACCCCTATGTAGATTCGTCTGCATCGGGGGGCTTTTTCTTTTATATCCTCTTAGAAAACTTATGATAAAGCTCGTTTAAGAATGTGATTTCCACATTCTTATTTCTTAACAAAATCGAGCACTTATTTTTATCTGGAGCTATAATTATGTCCATAACATTATTTTCTTTTAGAAATTCCACTAGACATCCAAAATCTCCATCGCCTGTTATTAAGACACAAGAAGTAAATGATTTAGTATAAAAATCGGAAACAGTTTTTAACACAAGTTCTGCATCACAATTTCCTTTGATTTTTTCTCCCACAGAAACTGTTTGCTTGAAAACCAAAATATAACCACAGCTTTGCAAATGTTCATAGAATTTTACTCTTTCGGGAACAAGTCCAATAAACAAATAAATACTACTTGCACTATATTTCTGCCTGAGCCAACCTCTGAATTTTTTATAATCAATTTCAAATCCTAATTCTTTAGCTGATCGATATAGATTATTACCATCAATGTAAATATTTACCTTGTCCATGCAATGGATTATATCATGAGAAATTATCTCTAAGCCAATAACGCCTTAATTTCAGCTAGCGCAATCCCAGGAAAAGGATACTCATTTATCCAATCAATAGTTCGAAAGTCGTCCACCAAAAGCGAGCCAGATAAGTTACTAGTTTTCGCGTGCAATTTTTTCTCAGTATTTGTCCCCACTCTTCAAGTGAAAGTTTATTCACACTACTTGATAAATCATTAATATCTCTTGGATTGGCACTGTAACCCATATTGTGTAAAAATGTAGAAACCATTTCCAACCTCTCTTTTACATCTACAGGACTCTCTTTCAACATGAAGTTCAATCCTGCTATGTCTACATTATCGAATTTTCTTCTACTAGGTATTCCTTCCATTCCAGTATTATAGCATATAAAATTAACAACTTTTTATAACAATTCGAACATTCTCCCAAGTTTGGAGTAGGAAACACAAAATCAATTTCATAAAAAATTCACAAACATATGCAATAATCTAGTCCTGAGCAAGTTCTTTCTAGGAGTTCATTTCATGGAATTGAAACCAGGGCACCGAGTGTGCTTTTGTGTTGTTAACGGAGTGCACAAAGCGGAAGTTTATGCTGGTGCATCCAAGCGACTCTTGGGAGAGTTTAATCATCCACAAGAGCTGACGAATGATTAACTAGCAGAACTACTCAGAACAAAAGTAGCCAAGCAAGGTTTAACAGTAATACCAGCTCGGTTTGTGGTTGGCAACTTTTATGTTGTAGTGCCTGTTTCTTGATTTTATTTCTATAAGTATTAGACTTCACGCACGGGTATGTAATTGGCTTAAGGATCATGTCCTTTTTGCATACCCTTTTCCTCTCTTGGTATAAGAAGGAAAGAGCCATGGTGAGTGGTAGCGAGTAGGAGACTCCCAGCGTTTCTCCATGAACTTAGCTACCACCCGCCAGGCCATGAAAGTAAATGTTCCTTTGTGTTTACATTTGTGATGATTTTATCTCACACCCATCAACGCTCCCAGAATCTTCATTGATTCGGGAGTTTTTCGCTTCTTATCGCTATTCGAACATCCTCCCAGGTTCGGAGCCAAAATTTAAGTAATGAAAAAGTTTGAATTTCGTCTATAATATTTGAGGTCGACTAATTAACAGTAAAAACAAAAAAATATGAAAAAAATTACACCTTGTATTTGGTTTGATGGTGAAGCTGAGGAAGCGGCGAATTTTTATGTTTCGGTTTTCAAGAATTCTAAGATTCTGCATGTTGCTCGATACAGTACCGAATCACCCTCCAACAAGCCTATAGGTAGTGTCTTGACTGTATCTTTCGAACTCGATGGTAATCCTTTTTTGGCATTAAATGGTGGTCCTTTTTTTAAGGCGAATGAAGCTGTATCTTTTATAATACCGTGTCAGTCACAAGAAGAAATTGATTCTTACTGGACAAAACTATCGGCAGTTAAAGAATCGGAACAATGCGGTTGGTTGAAAGACAAGTTTGGAGTTTCATGGCAGATTGTTCCAGAAAATATGTCGGAATTACTTGAAGATGCTAATCCAAAAATTGCAAAAGAAAAAATGGAAGCAATGTTACAGATGAAGAAGATTGATATTGAAACATTGAAAAAGGTGGGGAAATGAGTGTGTCATAATATAATTAGTCGAGTTTATAAATTAATTTTTTATATATTAAATATGTCAAATAGACCAATACATTTTGAGGTTCAAGCGGACGATGCCGAACGGGCAAAAAAGTTTTACGAAAATACTCTTGGTTGGAAGATAGAAAAATCAAAGATGCCTGGTGTCGGGATGGATTATTGGATGGTGATGACCGGAGAGGGGCCTGGAATTGATGGTGGACTTTTTAAACGAAAGGATGCCATGGGTAAACTCAACAGTTTTGATTGTACAGTTTTGGTGGATGACATTGATAAAGTAATCACAGCTATTAAGGCTAATGGTGGGGAGATTGAACCCTGGGAGGGAAAAGAGAAGTGGGAAATGAAAGGCCTGGGTTGGTTCTCTCGTGCGATAGATACTGAAGGCAATGTCTTTGGCTTGCTCCAAGCCACTGAGTGGAAACCAAAATAATCCCATGAGAAAAATAATTGTACAAGAAATGATCACGATTGATGGTTTTTTTGCTGGACCAGATGGTGAAATCGATTGGCATAATGTTGACGCTGAATTTAATGACTATGCTATTAAATTTCTCAATACCTTAGATACTCTTATGTTTGGTCGTATTACTTACGAGCTCATGGCAAATTATTGGCCTACAGAGAATGCCTTAAAGGATGATCCAATTGTTGCAGATAAAATGAATAGCCTGTCTAAGATTGTTTTTTCTAAAACCAAAGAGGAACTTGCTTGGAATAATTCAAAAATATTTTCTGAAATTAATGCAGACGAAATAAAAAAAATAAAACAAGCAGAAGGTAAAGATATTGCCATTTTTGGCAGTGGTATGATTGTATCTGCTCTTGCTGATTTAGGGGTGATTGATGAATATCGTTTAATTATAAACCCAGTAATCCTCGGTAAAGGTAAATCTTTATTTTTAAACATAGAAAAAAGGTATAAACTAAAACTTGTTAAAGTCCATGAATTTAAATCAGGGAATATTTTTCTTCGTTATAAGCCTCTCTGGGTACTATAAAAATTAACCTTTTTTACCGATTAAACTCATTCGAACATCTCATTCGAGTCTGAAGACTCTCAGAGTCTGAACGACGTCCCTCTCCTTCGTTAAAACTTCGGAAGAGCAAAGCAGGTTCGGAGCAGAAAAGGACAGATGTCCTAAAATGCTAACCTACCTTTTTAGTAAAGGTAATTTTTCCATTATCAATCGTGTATTCAAAATGTTTCTTCAACATGGTTTTTAATTGTTCCCCCAACCTTGCGTCAAACATAAGCTCAATATCTTCCATAGGATAAACTTTACCCAATTCAATTTTTCGAACATTATTATTCTCTAGTCTTCCCAATGATATTGCTCCTTTTTCTATACCACCTACTTTTGGTTTATCTTTAGGATTTTGTTCCATATTTATATAATACTAAGTTATTTTAGGTGTGTCTATTACGATTTCTCCCACCAAATTCATTCGAACATCACTTCGACTAGCTCAGTGTAAACTGTCCCAGGTTTGGAGCAAGCAAAATTACATAATAAATGAAAACCCCGCACACGGAGCACGGGGCTCTCATTGTACGGGAGATGGTTTTACAGAACACTAATCTTACTTGGTTCTCCTTGGACCTCAATTTCTATCCAATCTTTAGGCTCAAGATCTTCCAGAGAACCAACCCACGTCATAGCGCAACGAATCTTTGTTACGCGCCACGACGATTCATTATCAAGCTCATTTCCATATTTCGAGCCTGAAAGAGTTATAGTCGCAAACAACAAACCGAACCGATAGAATGACACTTCTCGTTTCACCTTGGTCCAAGTTGCGCCTAGCAAGCGATAGCTTGCTGGATGGGCCGATGTTTTAATTGGGGTAGCGGTAATCTTCGAAAAGAACGGTACTCTGCTCGCCCAACTCGGTGGACCTTGGAGTTTTCCTCCTTGCCACTTTCCGTTGAGTACTCGTAGCATGAATTCTGTGGCGATCAGACAACTTGCAGTGAAATTAAAGGTAGTCATCAAAATCTCCTTGTGTCCGTAAAGGACAATTAAGTCATCTGAAGGATGGAATACCCTCGACGACGTAATTCTTGCAATATACAGTTTTTTAAAACTTTGTCAATCAATGACGTAGATATAATGTTAAAATTAACTTTTTTAATATATTGTTGAGTGATTACCATTCGAACATCCTCCCAGAATTAATGCATCAATTGAATTATCCAAATAATCAAAATTATAGCGGAAAGATTAATTAGTAAAGTTCTCACCCAATGGGTTTTGAGTATTTTAGTAAGATATATACTTTGTGGTCCGAGAGGATCTTTACTTAGCTTGGCTTGCCATTGACCCCAGAAAATTCCAGTAAGCACCAAAGATAAAAATTGAGAAAGAAAAACTCCCCAGATTGCCCAGATGGGTGAACCTTGGGGGTGATACCAAAAAAGAATAATAGAACCAATTAAAGCTAGACAAACAGGTGTAAAAATCCAATAGGGAAGTTTCCTCCAATGAACTTCTTGAATATTACGAAAATTTTCTAGACCAACTAATTTCCAAGATCGAAAAATATCAACTTCCATTGCCCAAATTGTGCCTACGTTGTAAAACCCTAGGGCTGTGTTTATTAAAAGAAAAATCATAGGATTCATCATTTCAGTATTATAACAAATTAAGCCGGTCTTTCCATTAAACTCTCTCGAACGAGTATCAAAATAAACCATAATTTTCAACGGTTATTTTTTCTAACTTAGTAGAAGTTCGAACTTGTGATATGCTTTTAGCATATGGAAACAATTAGAATGACTTTGAAAAAATGTTTATGGGCACGGATATTAGCTTTTATCGCAGGAATAGTAATAGGACTTGCAATAAGTCAGTGGTTTTATCTGCGCGAGGTACACAGCACTTTTGAAAACTACTACGCTTTTAGGGGCTGTGTTCAGTTGCTGGAAAAAACTGATACCTATGGTATATGTAAGACTTCGTCTGGTCAGACTATAAAAATAGTTAATATAGAAGGAAAGTGGTATTTAGATGGAGATGGGCCAGGTATATTCTAGTCGTTTTTAGTTATTGCTATTCGAACATCACTTCGGCTAGCTCAGCGTAAACTCTCCCTCTCCTTCGTTAAAACTTCGGAAGAGCAAAGCAGGTTCGGAGCAAAGCTTTTTACTTAAAATGAAGCAAGAGCTAAATATAACAGCCAGCTTTTCTATATCTTTGTGATATAATTTTCAGATGAATGGAAATTCACTTTCAGCCGGTCGTGTTTTCATGGGAGATTCTCTTGGATTTCATATTTTATTTGCGCTTTTTGGAGTGGGTATTCCTTTGCTTATTTCGCTCGCAGAGCTTATCGGTATTTTTAAAAAAGACAATGATTTTTATACTATGGCCAGACGGTGGAGTTTTGCTATGGGTACACTTTTTGTAGTAGGAGCTGTTTCTGGCATGATCATTTCCAATCAACTCAGTATGCTTTGGCCAAATTTTATGGCGCTTGCCGGCAGGGTTATCGGACTTCCATTTTACATGGAGGGTTTTGCTTTTTTTATTGAGGCAATATTTCTCGGAATTTACTTATATTCTTGGGATCGTTTTAAAAATAAATATACACATTGGCTTTGCTCGCTACCTATCGTGCTGGGTTCACTTGCTTCTGCCTTCTTTATTACCACCGCAAATGCGTGGATGAACAGCCCAGCTGGTTTTATGTATACAAATGGAGTAGCCTCAAATATCAATCCTATCGCTGCGATGTTCAATAAGGCAACGTATACTGAAACGACACACTCTATTGTCTCTTATTATTTAACCACTGCGCTCGTTTTTGCAGGTATCTATGCGTGGAGTCTAGGTTTCCACAAGCACAGAACGAAACATTTACTAAAGAAAAAAAATATTATTCCTGACGAAAGGGAACACGAAAAACTGAGAACTTATCGCAAAAAGGCGCTTGTGTACACAATGGTCATTGGCACGGTTTTCGCTTTACTGATGACTGTTACTGGCGATCAATCTGCCCGATACATTGCAAATAATGAACCACTTAAATTTGCCGCTGCCGAGATCGCGGAGCACACGCAAGCTGGCGCACCAATGGAAATTGGAGGAATAGAAAGAAACGGCCACCTTGAAGATGCAATTCAAATACCAAGACTTTTGAGTTTTCTTTCTTTTGGTCGGGAAACGGCGGTGGTACGAGGTCTTGATTCATTTAATCCAAATACCTGGCCGCCACTCTGGATTCATGCGATGTTTGACCTTATGGTTTTCTTCGGCATGTATATTGCTTTTGTGGTGACTTTATTTTTTATTTTATTTTTTTGGAAAAGAAAACATGCTTTCTCGCACATAATACTCGGTCTTATAGTCTTAAGCGGGGCAGCTTCTTTTCTTGCAATGGAATTTGGTTGGATAGTAACAGAAGTGGGACGTCAGCCCTATGTGATACGGGGAATTATGACCGTCTCACAAGCGTTTACGACTTCTAAAACAGTGATTGAGTTCGGCTCTATTTTCCCAAGCATCTATACGATTCTTCTTATTCTGACTCCATGGATTTTGATTCGTCACTATAATCGTACAAAGCTAGATTTAGATACAGAATACTTTATTAATGATAAATCTGATATATGAAAGAAAATATAGCTTTTTTTGTAACTGCTTCTTCTCTTTTTATATATTTTATTTTTTCTTCAATTGAATTTGGGTCTTCGATTTTTGCTGTTTTCCCGAATTTACTGCCTGAAAAAGATACGATACGCGAATATTTAAATCCGATATGGGAGACAACAAGTGTGTTTTTAGTTTTTTCCCTAACTTCGATGTTTGCATGTTTTCCTGGCGCAACATCTAGATGGGGTACCGATTTGTTCACTATTACATTTACCACTTTAATTATTTTTTCTGTGCGCATTATTTGTATTTTATTTAAGCAATACAGTGATGTAAAATCAAAGACCATTGATGTTATTTATTTTCTCACCAGTTTTATCGTACCAATCCTTTTCGCCCTAATTTTCTTATATTTTTTTACTGGTTCTTGGGTCTTATATATTAAGACCTCCCTTTATTTTTGGCTTTCTTTCAGCACCATTGCCTATATTGCTACTATGACCCTTGCATTTTTTAGAGTTTACAAAAAAAACGTGAGACTCACAAAATTCTTACGTTTAAGTGGTACCTTATTCTTTCTATCTGCAACGTTTTTTTTAATTACTATCGCTCGTGACCTGCCGTATCTTTTTGTAAATAATAATATAGAGGCATGGATAGCAGGCATTATGCTTTTTTGCATTGCGGCAGTTTTAATCACAGAAGTAGTCGATGCCTATGCATGGAGTTTTGTTTTTTTGTGTGCATGCATGGCTACGTTTTTTTGGGGATTATTTATTGCGCATTTACCTTATATTGTTTATCCGACTACTACACTTGTTTCGAGCATTACCAATAGTACATCTCTCACTTTAATTGAATGGAGTTTTGCTGTCGGAATGATTATTCTTTTACCAGCCCTCTTTTTATTATATAAGCTGTTTATCTTTAAAAAACAGCATGAATTATAATTCTTCATCAAGACTTCTCATCAAGTAAACTAATTCGAACATCACTTCAGCTAGCTCAGCGTAAACTCTCCCTCTCCTTCGTTAAAACTTTGGAAGAGCAAAGCAGGTTTAGAGCCAGCGAGTACTAGTCAAAAGTATCTAAAGATATTATAATTTATCCATTATAAGATTTAAAAACAATAGATAAATTCATGACAATAATTTTACTTGGAATTTTGGGTGCTATTATCAGTGCTGTGATCGGGTCACTTTGGTATTCGATGAAAACTCCGATGGGGAAAGTTCATTTAGAGTCCACTGGTTTTTCTAAATTTTCCAAGGAAGAGCAAGATTTGAAAATGAAAGAAATGAAACCAAAAATGTGGAAATATTATTTAGCACAGATGTTTCTTTCGTTTCTGACATCCGCTTTTATAGCTTTTATAATGATAGAACAAAAAACTTTTGGCTCTGCAATTATTTATGGGGAAGTGTTTGCCGTCTGGCTTTGTTTTGTTGTTCCAATAATTGGGCAATCTTTGCTTTGGGGAAACATTGATCAAAAATTAAGATGGAAGAAATTTTTCTCTGATTCGCTATCAAATTTAGTGACATTTTTGGTAATTGTTTTGGTGTTTAGCTTTATAATTTAATTTAATTAAACTCATGAAATTCATAATGTTTGTAAAGAGTAACAAAGAGATTGAAAAAGGTGCTTTGCCCGACAAAGAGATGTTTGTTGTGATGGAAAAATATAATAAAAAACTTCAAGATGCAGGTGTTTTGATTGCACTTGATGGTTTACACCCTAGTTCTGAAGGAGCGAGAATTTTATTTTCCAACAATGAACCCACGGTTACTGACGGTCCATTTCCAAACCCTGAAGAATTAGTTGCCGGTTACTGGATTATCAAAGTAGAAACAAAAGAAGATGCAATTGCTTGGGCTAAGCAAATCCCATTTCAAGATGGGGTAGTCGATATTCGTCAGATACAAGAAATGTCTGATTTTCCAGAAGATATTCAAGAGGCCTTGAGTGTTGAAAGATGAAAACAATTTGAACATCTCATTCGAGCCTAAAGACTTACTGTGTTCGAAGTCAGCGTGACATCCTTGTTTTTTTATGTTAAACCAATATTGAGTTTGTACTACCAAATCGAAATAAGGAGTCTAATGAACAAAAAATGGAAAAGAAGCGCTTACTTCGTAAGCGCAGTTCTTATTCTCTCAGCTTCGCGGGGGGATCTCGAATGGGATCAGATCAAACTAGTGGATGAAGTTCCCGAGAAGAAGTTTCGCTTGTTTCTCTTGGCTGTTGAGAGAGCAAGCAGGTATCCGGGTCAATGCGACGACTTCATCAACGCTGCACTGGTGTTCGGTGTTCCAGTCGAAGGGCTGAAACCCGATGGCAAGTTTGGGCCGAAATGGGCTCAAGTTGTCGCTCTCTGCAAGGAGAACGACGATAATCCACCGGACATAATTGAGCAAAGTCCTTGCTTCTGACATCACCACCCCGGCACAATGAAGGTCCCTCGACCTACATGCCGGGGTGACTTTCGTTTAGATAAGTTTTTTCCAACAAAGTATGGTATAATGTATCCATGAACAAACGTCCTCTTTATGTGTATGTAATCGGAGTAGCTGTCGTGTGGGCAATTATTCTCACACTCTCATGGTTTGGGGTAATTTGGAAACCCTTCCATGACGTCGTCACAGTATGCGCAGGCTTCGCACTTGGCATGCTCGCCATGTATATTGCGGTGCACCTTTACACCTGGAAATAATCTTAATTATTTATGATATATATAATCTTAGGAATTATCGTAGTATTGCTTGTGTTTTCATTGAGAGTGGTAAAAGAGTATGACCGTGGCGTTATCTTTTTTCTTGGTAAATGCACAGGAGTGCGTGGTCCGGGACTTATTTTTCTAATTCCTTTTTTTGAACTTATGACCAAGGTAACATTACGTACGATTACCATGAATATTCCGTCACAAAAAATTATTACCAAAGATAACGTATCAATTGACATTGCCGCAGTTGCTTATTATCACATCGTTGATTCGCAAAAGTCTGTTGTGGCAATTGAAAATGTTTACAATGCGGTAAATCAAATCAGCCAGACAACAGTACGAAATGTTGTTGGGCGTTTCTCTCTAGACCAATTGCTTTCCCAAACAAGTGACATTAATATTCAAATTAAAGATGTGATTGATTCTCATACAGAACCATGGGGTGCAGAAGTAACAGCTGTGGAAATTAAAGATATTGTCTTGCCCGACAATATGCAACGAGCGATGGCCAAAGAAGCGGAAGCAGAACGTGAACGTCGTGCTAAAATTGTGGCTGCCCAAGGCGAATTTCAAGCAGCCGAGAAATTAGGTCAAGCGGCAGACCTTATCGCCGCGCATCCGGTTGCTTTGCAGCTCCGTACTCTTCAAACAATGGCTGAAATTGCTACTGAAAAAAATTCTACAATTATCTTTCCAGCTCAGTTTATGACAACAGTCCAAGAAGCTTTTGCCACCCTACAAGGAGATTCAAAGAAATCAATAAAACAACTCTAAGATATTTTAATTCCCTCCACAAAAAGATTTCGAACATTTTTCTATGTGCGGAGTCAACAGAATTTAATATATTTGCTATAATCAAAAAATGCGTAGGAATGTTTTGCCAGACATGTGAAGTTAAATAATTTTAAAAACTAATTTTATTTGCGATGAATACAACCAGCCCAACAGCATGGTCGGCGCATTCCGCCCTTAAGTTTTGAGAGAGCTTTCTTGATGCGTATACCCCTTGTCTCCGCTTTTTTACCTGATATTACCCAACATATCCATTCATTGTGTGCGAGAAGGGTAGTATCATCCCATGTTGCTTTTGCTACGGGCGAAGAAGCCAGAGCTTCTCTAAAGTCCGCTGGCATTTTATGAGGCAGATTAGTGGTAGTTTCTTTTTTGGTCATGAAATTATTCTATCAAATTTTTCCCATAAAAACAGCTCAATTTCACAACAAACGATATCTGGATGGGGATTTACCATCTCTGGGTTCAACTTATTGTAAGTAGATAAATTAGGAAAACGTAGAAACAAGACACCATAAAACGCATGTTATTCCCACCCCAATCAATCCACCGACAATACCATGTAACAATAAACCTATTAATACAAATATGATTAATAAGAATATCATAGATATATTTTAGCTTTTTCAAATAGAAATGTTAATATAGCAACATGACACTCACAACACACGCGGTCGTTGGCGCCACGCTGGCTACCTTGGTTCCAAGTTATCCAGTTTTGGGTTTTGTTATTGGCTTTGGAAGCCATTATCTTTTGGATGCGATACCGCACTGGTCTTACTCCGTCGCTAGTTTAGAAAAAGATAAACAAAATTCTTTAAATACTAAACTAATCATCCGTAAGGAATCTTATGTAGATTTTATAAAAATTGGTATTGATGGGATTTTAGGATTATTATTGTCTTTTATTTTAGTCGGAGCATTACATCCACATTCTTTTTTAATAATTCTATTTGGCGCGATAGGAGGAATGACGCCAGATGCATTACAATTTTGTTATTGGAAATGGAAATGTGAACCATTAACGACATTTCAAAGACTTCATAATTGGGCCCATACAAAATATAGAATAGACGACAAACCCGTCATCGGTGTTTTATCTCAAATTCTAATTATTTTTCTTGTCATTGTTATTTTTTAATATATTATATATAGAGGTCGGTATTATTAGTAATTTAAAATTAATTAACGACAAAATGATAAAGAAAATTTTGATGATTTCTGTCATGTTGTTGGCTTTAACTTTGGCAGTATCTCCGGTCTTGGCTCAAACCACTACTAGTGCAGGCACCACCACAGTTTCCACAACAGCTACTAAAATTGCTTGCGTAGGAGGAGCGGTGGCTACCAGAGAAGCAGCGATTGATGCTGCAGTTACTGCACATGCAACTGCTGTGAGTGCCGCATATTCCACTCGTGTCATAGAATTAGCAGGTGCATATTCAAATACTACGGTAGCCACAGTAAAGATAGGAGTTAAAACCGCTTGGGCTGATTTTTCTAAATCTATCAAAGCTGCAACTTTGACTTGGAGAACAAGTCGCAATGCTGCTTGGACTGCATTTAGAACAGCTACAAAAGCATGTAAAGCTCCAACCGGTGTTTCTGATTCTGTAAACTCTGTTTCTGAAGTAAGTGGCAGTTAAACTGATTCTTTTCCATAAAAAACTTAAAAAGAAAAATCCCTTTTTCGACGGGGATTTTTCTTTTTATAATAGTTGCTAACTTTACAACTATTTTAGTATAATACTAGTCCATGATTTTATTTTTCATTTCATTTTTGGCCGGAGTTTTAACGGTTCTCGCTCCGTGCACCATTTCTCTGTTGCCGGTGATTGTCGGCGGTAATATCGCGGATGGTCATAACAAGATGCGTGCGCTTGTAGTTACAGTGTCGCTCGGTGTTTCTGTTATTTTATTTACTTTTATCCTGAAAGTCAGTACGCTTTTTATAAATATTCCGCAATCATTTTGGCAAATATTTTCCGGAGTGATTATTTCTATTCTCGGTTTCATAATGATTTTCCCAAGCATTTGGGAACGCATTCCTTTTGTCGGCAAAATAAACCTTGACTCTAATCGTTTATTGGCAACTGGCTACAAAAAAAATAATTTTATCGGAGATGTAATCATGGGAGCTGCGCTTGGGCCGGTCTTTTCCACTTGTAGTCCCACATATTTTTTAATTCTCGCTACTGTTTTACCGAAAAGTCTCGGAGCTGGGTTTGTTGACCTCTTGGCTTATGCTGTCGGTTTGTGCGGGTTTCTTTTTGTGATTAGTGTTTTGAGTCAAAAAGCGATAGAAAAATTAGGTTATGCATCTGATAGTAGGGGGTGGCTGAAGCGCATTGTCGGCGTGATATTTTTGATTTTGGGCGTCGCTATTGTTTTCGGTTTTGATCAAAAATTTGAAGTGTTGGTGTCTAATCACATTTTTGATGTTACTAAAATCGAACAAAGTCTTTTGAACAATCAAACAAACACAAATAATATTAATTCAGAAACTACTCCGTTGGCCAACACTCCTACTATTCAACCAGGGTTATCTACGGCAGACCGCATAAAAATGAAATCTTTGATATATCAAAAAGAGCCAGAAATCACCGATCCAAGTGGTTTTATAAATACCGACGGTCAACCAATCACACTTTCCAGTTTTGTCGGTAAGAAAGTTGTGCTGGTTGATTTTTGGACTTATAGTTGTATAAATTGTCTGCGAACTTTGCCTTATTTAAAGGCTTGGTATCAAAAATATGCCGACCAAGGTCTGGAAATTGTCAGTATTCATACTCCGGAATTTTCTTTTGAAAAAGTACAGAGTAATGTTCAGAATGCTGTCACAAGCCTAGGAATAAAGTACCCGGTTGTTTTGGATAATGATTACGGCACTTGGAATGCATTTGGAAATCAATACTGGCCGAGAGAATATTTGATTGATATAGATGGTTTTATTGTACATGACCATGCAGGGGAGGGAGATTATGATGTGACTGAACAAGCAATACAAAAAGCGTTGGCGGAGCGTGCAAGTATTTTAGGTAGTGGACCAGTCTCGAGTGGAATAGTGACACCGGTAAATGCCGTCAGTATTAACCCAGGCCAAGTCAATAGTCCGGAAACATATTTTGGTTCGAATAGAAATGAATATTTAGCAAATGGACAACAAAATGTTTCCGGAGTACAAGAGCTTTCCATTCCTGATAATATTTCTTTAGATAATTTATATCTAGCAGGTTCTTGGAATTTTAATCCCGAATATGCCGAGAC
The DNA here is from genome assembly GCA_963832025.1 of Candidatus Nomurabacteria bacterium. Classification (GTDB taxonomy): domain Bacteria; phylum Patescibacteriota; class Minisyncoccia; order Phycocordibacterales; family UBA9973; genus UBA9973. Next base: position 69,399 of record CAWHSF010000002.1, on the reverse strand, counting down.
TTCGGACGTAAATGCAAAAATTGTTTACAAATATGATGCAAAGAATTTATATTTTGTGGCAAGCTCAGCTCTTGGTGCTAATGTAAAAATTATTTTAGACGGGAAACCGCTCACTACAGACAGAGGAGCAGATGTCAATGCTGACGGTACTGCAACCATAAAAGAGAATCGTCTGTATAATATAGTGAATGGCAGTAGCTATGGGACACATACAATTGAAATAGATGTTGTTAGTGGGACATTAGACGCTTATACATTTACGTTTGGATAAAAACTATATGAATCAACTTACACCAGAAGAAAAAAGAGTAATTATTGATAAAGGCACCGAGGCTAGATTTACGGGTGAATATGTGAACAACAAAGAAACGGGTGTTTACGTGTGCAGACAATGCGAAGCGCCACTTTATAATTCAAAAGATAAGTTTGAATCAACCTGTGGCTGGCCGTCTTTTGATGACGAGATTCCTGGCGCCGTCCACAAAAGTGTCGACAAAGATGGAATGCGTACAGAAATAACTTGCGCAAAGTGTGGGGGACACTTGGGGCATTTATTCACCGGTGAAGGATTTACGGAAAAAAACATTCGTCATTGCGTGAACTCAATTTCAATGAAATTTATTCCGGGGAAATAAAAATATGGAAAATAAAATCAAAAAAATAATTTTGGCCGGAGGGTGTTTTTGGGGATTAGAGGATTTAATCAGGAAACAACCTGGGGTGGTAAACACCACTGTCGGTTATACCGGAGGAAAAGTAGAAAATCCTACATATCATAATCATGAGGGACATGCCGAAGCGGTGGAGATTGAATATGATACGGAAAAAACTTCATATAAAAAATTGCTAGATTTCTTTTTTCAAATCCACAACCCGACGACATTAAATCAGCAGGGAAACGATCGAGGAACATCGTATCGTTCTGCCATTTTTTATGGAGACGAAGAAGAAAGGAAAGAGGCGGAAAATTTTATAGATATTGTTAATAAGTCCAAGCGCTGGAAAAACCCTGTGGTCACTACTCTGGAACCACTTGTAAAGTTTTATCAGGCAGAAGAATACCATCAGGATTATCTAGAGAAAAATCCCGGCGGATACACTTGTCACGCTATTTATTTTGATAGTTATCTATAGAAAAGCAAAACTAAACTTAAAACGAAAACAATCAATCCACCCCACATAAAAATATTTCCTTTATTCATTTTTCTATAATAGGAAATCGTAAAATCGGGAAAGAGTACGATAACTGCTCCTTTGATTAAGATTAACCAACCTAAAACAGTGACTAATAGTGGCAACCCAGAAGTCCAATCATTGTTTAAAACAACGATTGTTGAACCGAGCAGCAAAGTGATTAATCCTGCGAACCAAATGACCGCTTGGTTTTTTGTTATTTCTTCCACGACCACATTTGTCCATTTTTGATTGAACAACATTGATAAACCCAAAAGAGCAAAACTAATCCCTAACATCTGAGCCAAAACAATAGATATGTACATATGCAAATTATTTTAATTAATAATAGATTGACCTTTCTGTAATTGTACTCCTATTTTAAGGTTTCTACTACCGTATCATAATATCTGCGCACCTTAGCTAATTTGGCGTAAGAATCATCCCCTCAAATTCCATTATTTTATTTCCTCGCATTCTACGCTCATATCCATTTTCACTTCGTCTGATACAGTTACACCGCCGGTTTCAACAGGTGCATTCCAAGTCAACCCAAAATCTTTGCGAGACAATGCTCCTGATATCTCAAAACCCATAACTTTATTTTTATGCATGTTAATACTTTGGCCATTAAAAACAGCGTCAAAAGTAACTGGTTTTGTGACCCCGTGCATTGCGAGGTCTCCAGTAACTAAGAAATCGTTATCTGCTTTCTTGCTAATACTACTAGATTTAAATGAAAGAGTGGGGAACTTGGTAGCATCAAAAAAATCTGGCGATTTCAAGTGGCCGTCTCTCATATCATTGTTTGTGTTGATGCTATTTACGTCTGCGCTAAAATTAATTTTTGCTTTGGTTAAATCATCATCTACCGTTTCTACACTTCCCTCAAACTTATTGAATGTACCGCGCACAGTAGTAACCATAAGATGTCTTACTTTAAAACCAATTTCCGAATGGGCTGTGTCAATTTTCCATGTACTCATATTTTTATTTTATATTATTTATTACTATTAATAAGACGTGTATTGTAACCTATTTATTACAAAAAAGCGACGTCTATATATTATTAGTTTCCAATTTACAAAAGCAAATGTTATTATAAAGGCTAGGCATCTTTTTTATCCGCCGCATGCCTATTATATTTGTGACCTTACGACAAATTATCAGGTTTTTTATAAAATATAAATATCAGGCAATTTTTCCGGTTGCGTTTTTGGAAGGGCCAATCATTAGTATTGTTTCCGGATTCTTGGTGTCACGTGGCGTTTTAGATTTATTTCCAGCCTTAATGGTGGTTTTTTTGGGAGACGTAGCCTCCGATCTGCTTTTTTATTTTATAGGCCAGGGAGGTAGATATATAATTAAATTTCTTAAATTTGTGCACATATCAGAAGAGCGATTGCAAAGATTGGAAAATCAGTTTACTGTATCACCTTGGAGAACGATGATTATAGCAAAAATATCTTATGGATTAGGTGCTCTCTTTATGGTGGCTAGTGGTGCGTCACGCATGTCATGGAAAAAATTTCTGGAATACATGCTCTCTTTAAACTTTATTCGGTCATATATTTTAATATCGATTGGTTTCTATTTTGGTCGCGCGGCGTTACATTTCGGGCCAACATATTTGCAATATTATGTGATAGGAGTAATTATCTTAATCCCAGTTGGGTATTTTGTTTACAATAAATTCAGAAAAGTGGTTTAATTTATGGAAAGAAAAAATACAACCAAACCCCTTATTATCCTTTCTGTTTTTGCTATTATTTTCAACCTGGCTCGGTTGGATGTTTGGGGAACAACTAATCTTTTATATTTAATATGGAATCTTTTTTTGGCTTGGATACCTTATATTATCTCTTTGTTTTTTGTAAAAAAAGAAACATCCATAAATTATTTTATTCCAATATTTTTAGTTTGGCTTTTATTTTTTCCCAATGCGCCTTACTTGGTGACTGATGTTCTACATTTAACTGCCGGTTCTCCGGCGCTGTGGTATGATAGTCTTCTTTTCTTTTTCTTTGGCTGGATCGGTCTATTTTTGGCGATGCTTTCTCTTTTTCAAATGCATCAATATTTAAAAGGTCATTTAAATTATTTCCTTTCGGAACTTAGTGTTTTGGTTATTTGTGCTATTGCAAGCTTCGGAGTATATCTAGGAAGATTTGAACGCTTCAATAGTTGGGACATACTAGTGCATCCGATTCAATTAATCAGACACTTTTTCTATGTTTTAATAAATTTTACCCAAGGAGGAGTTCCACTCATGTTCGTTTTAATCTTTACGATATTTATGTATGCTGTCTATAAAACTATGTATACTTTTCTGGTCTAGCGTTGCATTATTTATTATTTTAAAGTATGATAGCTCTATATGGCAAAAAGAGGCACAACCCTTAGTCCGAAAAATAAATCAAGACGTTCTCACAAGACCAAAAAACGTCTGGAAATAAAGAGGGCAATGCTTGCAAAAAAAGCCTTGCGCCGAAAATTTAAATAATACTTTTGACTTGAAAAATCCTTGCAAAAAGCAAGGATTTTTCTTTGTATTTTTGTTATAATAATGGCGTGACCAACCAAGGACTTTCTACCAGTCAAGCTGAGATTTATTTAAATAAATATGGTTTAAATGAAATTGTGAAGGCAAAAAAACTTTCAGCCTTTTTGGATTTTCTGAGTAGATTTAAAAATCCTCTTTTGATTATCTTAATTATCAGTGCTCTTATTTCCGGTATTTTGGGTGACCCAGTAACAGCCAGCATAATCATCTTTATTGTTTTGGTCAGTGTTTCAATTGATTTTATAAATACCTATAAATCACAGAAAGCTGCGGAAGACTTGAAAAAGAGAGTGATGATTACGACGACTGTTTTGCGCGATGGGGTGCCTCGTGAGATAGAACTTTCTCACGTGGTGCCGGATGATGTGGTTGTATTAAATCCAGGAGATATAATTCCAGCTGATGGGCAAGTGGAAGAAGCCAAAGATCTATTTGTGAACGAATCTCAGCTCACCGGAGAATCATTTCCCGTGGAAAAAGAAGATGGAGCTTTTGTGTATATGGGTAGCAGTGTGAACACAGGTAGGGCTTTTTTGGTGGTAAAAGCCACGGGGAAAAATACAAAATTTAGTCACATTGCGGAAACATTAATCAAACACGAAGAACCGACCGAGTTTGACCGCGGAATCAAAGAGTTCAGTTCTCTCATAATGAAGCTCACATTTGTTCTCGTCCTTTTTGTATTTTTTATAAATACGATACTTAAACATGATCTTTTCGAATCTTTTCTTTTTTCTATTGCTTTGGCTGTTGGCTTAACGCCAGAACTTTTGCCGATGATTATAGCCATCAATCTTTCTAAAGGGTCGCTCGCGATGGCGCGTCATGGAGTGATAGTTAAAAAACTTTCCGCCATACAAAATTTCGGCAACATGGATATTCTTTGCACCGACAAAACCGGAACTCTAACTGAAGATAAAATCAAACTTGTAAAATATGTAAACGCCGAAGGGGAAGACTCAAATGATGTTCTCGTGGCTGCCTACGTAAACAGTATTCTTTCCGGTAGTTTTAAAAGTCCTCTAGATTCTGCCATTAAAGATTTTAAATCGATAGATATCAATGCTTATAAAAAAATAGATGAAATACCTTTTGATTTTGTGCGTAGAAGAGACTCTATCGTGGTAGAAAAAAATGGCACACATATTTTAATAGCCAAAGGCGCGCCGGAGCAAGTGATTGAGATATGTCCATTTTATGGCAAAGAGAAGGCTTCGATTACGCCAGATTTTCGCAATGCTATTTTAAAAGAATATGAAACTTTGAGCCAAGATGGCTTTCGTGTTCTGGGTGTAGCGCAGAAAACCATTTCCAATAACAAAACAACCTATTCAAAAGACGACGAAAAAGAAATGACCTTTTTGGGTTTTATCGCTTTTCTAGATCCGCCAAAAGAAAGTGTCACCAAGACTCTCCGGATTTTAGAAAAACACGGTATTGAAATTAAAATTTTAACTGGCGACAATGAGCTGGTAACCGAAAAAATAACTCGTGAAATTTCTCTGCCGGTCAAAGGTGTTTTGATGGGAGCGGATATTGCCAGTCTATCAGATCAAGAACTTGCGATTAAAGCCGAAAATACAACTATTTTTGCCAGAGTTTCTCCGGAACAAAAGGAAAGAATCATTAATGTCTTAAAATCACTTCATCACGTAGTTGGTTTTTTGGGTGACGGAATCAATGATGCTCCTTCGTTGAAAGCTGCCGATGTTGGTATTTCGGTAAACAATGCGGTGGATGTGGCAAAAGATGCTGCCGACTTGATTTTGTTGAAAAAGAGTTTACAGAATTTAATTGAAGGAGTTTCTGAGGGACGTAGAACGTTCGCCAACACACTGAAATACTTGATGATGAGCTTGAGTTCAAATTTCGGTAATATGTTTTCAATGGCCGGAGCGTCTGTCCTTTTGCCGTTCTTGCCGATGACTGCGCCACAGATACTCCTCAACAATCTTTTGTATGATTCATCACAACTGGCTATTCCTACGGATAAAGTGGATGAATCATATATGATAAAACCACGTAAGTTTAAAATTCGTTTTATTAAATTATTTATGGTAATTTTTGGGCCAATTTCTTCTATTTTTGATTTTCTGACATTTTTTATCTTGCTTTTTATTTTCCATTTCGGAGAAAGCTCTTTTCAAACGGGTTGGTTTTTGGAATCAATCGCTACACAAACTTTTGTCGTTTACATAATTAGGACAAAAAAAATTCCTTTCCTGCAAAGCAGGCCGAGCAGGGCACTTGTAGTGAGTACGGTTACAGCTGTCTGTGTTGCTTGTACAATCGTATATTTACCACTGAAAAAACTTTTTGGTTTTACTGCACTGCAAGTGTTGCCGATAGTTTCAATAGTATTAATTACGGTTGTATATTTAATAAGTATTGAAATCGCCAAAGTCTGGTTTTATAAAAAAATTGTGACCGATGATAATTGATTCTAAGAAATTTAACGACGACTATCGGTTTTGTTTATTTTTAAAAGGATAGGGAGTATAATCATTTTAGTTATGCAAAAAAAGACTAAGAAAAGAGGAAAAAAAATAATCATGGTTAGTGGGGGATTTGACCCTGTTCACATCGGTCATGTGAGGATGTTTAATGAGGCAAAAAAACTAGGTGATGAACTTGTAGTTTATATTAACAATGACCATTGGTTACGCGCGAAAAAAGGTTTTGTTTTCATGCCAGAGCATGAACGAAAAGAAATTATTGAAGCATTTGAAGCGGTGGATAAAGTTGTAATCAGCAATCACAAAAAAGACACAAAAGACATGAGTGTGTGTGTTGGATTAATGAAAATAAAACCACACATTTTTGCGAATGGAGGTGATAGAGATGAAAAAGATGCAAGCAATCCAGACTCTTCTTTATATAAAGAGAGGAAAATTCATAAAAAACTTGGCATTAAAATGGTATACAATGTCGGACATGGCGGAAAAATACAAAGTTCTTCTGATTTAGTAAAAAAAGCAAAATTAAAAATAAAAAAATGAAACCTTTAAACGAACTTACAAAGACAGATTTGAAAAAAATAAAAATGATTGTTTTCGATGTGGATGGAGTTCTGGTGCCCAGAGGAACCAAAATAAAACAAGTGGGAAACACAACCACTTTAAATACGAAAGTTATTGCTCCGAAACAAATAGAGCAAATCAGAAAACTTTATAAGTTAGGTTTTTTAATAAACATAAGCTCGGGCAGAGGACTCTATATGTTGCAAGAGATGTTCAGAGAAATTTTGCCTTTTGTGAGTTTGACTTATGAGAACGGTAGTGCCACTTGGTATAAAGGGCGTATTTATCAGCATGTGAATAGTTTCGAATATTTTAAAGATATATTTCCCAAACTAAAAAAAGTTGCCATGGAAAATAAAAATTTCAAAGGCTTTGAACCAAAAGAATTTATTATTACCATACACTGCAAGAAACAAATCAAAGAAATAGAAGAAGTAGTAAAAAGAGAGAAAAATCTTTGTACTCTTTGGAATGGAGAAGCATACGATGTTTTAATAAAAAAAACTCAGACCAAAGCTCTGGGAGTAAAATCTGCCATGAAGCTTTTTAGACTAAAAAAAGAGAATGTCATGGCCATTGGAGATAATTACAATGACCAAGAACTTCTGGAAGCGAGCGGAACGCCAATATCGGCTGATAAAACAAGAGTAAAAGGGAAATTCTATGTTTCTTTGAAAGCAAAATTTCTTCCTGCGGATATATTGATGCAAAAAATACTGTCTTTGCTTGGTTAAAAAATTATTTAGGTATATAATAAAAGTAACATGAAAACACTTGTCGTAAAAAGGCCTTGGGGACAGTTTGATCAATTCACACACAACGAAGAAACTACAGTTAAAATCATTACGGTTAATCCGAACGAAGCTTTAAGTTTACAGAGTCATACGAAACGTTCTGAGTTTTGGCGGATTATTAGTGGCAGTGGAATTGTAGAAATTGATGAAAAAAAATACAATACAATTCCAGGTGATGAACACAATATTTCCGTAAATGCAAAACACCGTGCGATTGCCGGACCAGCAGGTTTAGTTTTTTTGGAAATTGACGAAGGAGAGTTTGAGGAAAGTGATGAGATGAGATATGAAGACAAATATGGCCGTACTTAAAAAACCCAAAAAAAGAATAGAGGAAATTAAAAAGAAAAAAACCAAAAAAATTATTGTTCGGCACGCCTTTCCTGATATAAAAAGAAAAAAAGTATCAATAAAAAAAGCTGTTGCCAGAAAAAAACTCTCCGACTTAGATTTAAGAAGGTCAATAAAAAATCCCATTATTAAGCCAGAATCAAAAAACTATTGGGAATCAAAAGCCGCATTTAACCCGAGCGCTATTTATCATGACGGCAAAATTCATGTTATTTATCGAGCGATTGGTGATAGCGATATTTCCGTGTTGGGTTATGCGAGAAGCGATGACGGATATCATTTTGATGAAAAATTAAAAGAAATGGCTTATTACAGTAAAGACAGAGAAGCAGTAAAAAGAGACTTAGCGCTCAAAATACAAAATTATTCTTCTGGCGGAGGATGGGGTGGTGGTTGTGAAGACCCCAGACTCACACTTTTAGGTGATAGGGTTTATATGATATACACCGCATTTGACGGCTGGGGTTCTCTGCGCATGGCTTTGACTTCAATCAGTCTAGAAGATTTTATAAACAGAAAGTGGGATTGGAAAAAACCGGTTCTGATTTCTCCACCCGGAGAAATCCACAAAAATTGGGTCCTTTTTCCGGAAAAAATACAAGGGAAATATGCAATCATGCATAGCTTTTCTCCTAAAATCCTGATTGATTATTTTGATAGTCTAGATGAATTAGATGGTAAAAAATTTATACACAGCAATAATACTAGGCCGATAGACAAAGACAGAGATTGGGATAGTTGGTTTCGTGGAGTGGGGCCGTCTCCGATAAAGACAAAATATGGGTGGCTGATTATTTATCATGCAATGGATTATAAAAATCCGGATAGATATCGAATTGGTGCAATGCTTTTAGACCTTAAAAATCCGACCAAAGTTTTATATCGTTCTGTGCAACCGATTCTTGAACCGGAAAAATGGTACGAAAACGAAGGATATAAATCTGGCGTTATTTATTCTTGTGGAGCGGTTGTGAAAGACGGCGAGCTTTTTGTATATTATGGTGGTGCAGACAAAGTGTCTTGTGTGGCCACCGCCAACCTGGAGAAATTCTTACAAGAACTGATGCATTCCGAGGTATCGCAATTAAAATCCGTCTCACCTAAAGATGAACATCAAAAAATCAGAATTTAAATACTTATGTACGTTGTAAAAAGATCCCACCATAATCCAATTTTAGTTCCATACAGAGACCATAATTGGGAATCTTTTGCGACTTACAATATGAGCGTCGTAAAAAAAGGAAAAATTTTTTATGGCGTATATCGCGCGATCGGAGCAGCTGATGTGCTTCGTGTTCCCGAACAAATTTCCATAATCGGTTTAGGAAAAAGCAAAGATAAAACACACTTTGAAGAGTGCGTACCCTTTATCATACCTAAAGACGAATGGGAAAAATATGGTTGTGAGGATCCGCGCATTACTTATTTTGAAGGACAGTATTATATATTTTACACAGCGCTTTCCACTTATCCTTTTGATGCCAGTGGTATAAAAGTTGCCGTTGCGGTTTCTAAAGATTTAACCAAAGTAAATGAACGTCATTTAGTCACACCCTTTAACGCCAAAGCAATGACACTTTTTCCCGAACGCATCAATGGAAAAATAACTGTAATTGTGACAGTCAATACGGATATGCCACCCGCAAAGATTGCAATTGCTCAAGTAAATAAAATAGAAGAATTATGGAATGAAAAATTTTGGGAAAAATGGTATGCGAACTTAGATAAATATACGATTGATTTTAAAAGGTCATCTTCGGACCATACTGAAGTCGGAGCCACTCCTATCAAAACCCCGAATGGTTGGTTTTTTATATACTCATATATTCAAAATTATTTTTCGGGAGGAGATAAAATATTTGGTATTGAAGCAGCCCTGCTTGATTTGAATGACCCCCTTAAAATAGTTGGACGTACCGGAGGCCCCATTTTAGTGCCCAGAGAACCGTATGAACTTTTAGGGCATGTCTCTGATATTGTTTTTCCTTCAGGAGCTATTCTAGAGAAAGAAACACTTTATATATATTATGGGGCAGCCGATACGACTACCTGCATGGCTCACGTGAATATTACTGATCTTATGTCTACCATGCGTCCCGAAAAGGCTCTTAAATGGCATTTTAAACGTTTTAATAAGAATCCAATTATCGTTAAGGATGAAACACATCCTTGGGAAGCACAAGCCACATTTAATCCTGCGGCTATACGGATCAAGAATGTAACATATATATTATATAGGGCGCTTTCCAAGGACAACACATCTTCAATCGGCTATGCGAGTAGTAAAGACGGGTTTTTGATTAATGAAAGGGAAGCAACTCCTATTTATGTTCCACGAGAAAGTTTTGAATTAAAAAAAATTGCCGGCGCAAACTCTGGTTGCGAAGACCCCAGACTAACAAAAATTGGGAAAAATATTTACATGTTCTATACTGCCTTTGATGGTATCGGTCCGCCACGAGTGGCTGTCACCTCTATTAGCGAAAAAAATTTTCTGTTGAAAAATTGGCAATGGGAAACCCCCGTGCTGATTACTCCGGCCGGCTTCGACGACAAAGATACTTGCATTTTTCCGGAAAAAATAAAAGGTAAATATTTTATTTTACACAGAGTGGGAAACGAAATGTGTGGAGATTATTTAAAGTCTCTCCATTTTAAAACAGAAATAGTGAAAAAGTGCATTAGAGTAATCGGTCCAAGAATAAATACCTGGGATAGCGAAAAAGTTGGTATTTCTGCGCCACCTTTAAAAACAAAATATGGATGGCTTCTTCTTTATCATGGGATTTCAAAACAAACTCATACTTACCGTGTCGGAGCCCTCCTGCTTGATTTAAATGACCCAACAACTGTTTTAGCTCGCACTTCTGACCCCATATTTGAACCACTAGAAACATACGAAAAAAGTGGTATTGTAAATAATGTTGTTTTTCCTTGCGGAATGGTTGAAAAAGACGGATTGCTTTTTGTATATTATGGCGGTGCGGACACGGTTGTCGGAGTCGCTACTTTAGAATTAGATATTCTTTTGAAAGCTTTGACTCGAGATATTAAACCTGCCCGCAATGCTAAAGCATAGATTTTGCAGGCGGGAAGAAGTAAATTATAACTGCGAAATGTCTCTCGGAGAAAAGATATTCATCGTCCAATCTACAGCGACGCGAACTTTTTTCCTGAAAGATATTAATTTTGAAAGATAAACCGTTCTCCAGAACCACCAAGCCAGATGGCCCGAGAAAGAAAATTTGAAAGAAAATTTTTCTATTTCACCTAGGGCCATCCACTGACCGAGGGACATCAAGTTGCCAGAGCTGTGATAAGAAAATTTCTCCGGAGTATATCCATCGATTAGAAATTTTATATTTTTCGCAACTTTTTTTGCCTCTTTTTGAGCGACTTGTGCTAAAGCGGGCAAAACGACATCTTTATTTTTAAAGCAAGCAATATCACCAATAGCAAAGACTTCTTTGTAATTTTCTAATTGTAGATATTCATTGATTATCAACTTTCCACTCTTGTCTTTTTCTACGGGTTGGTCAAAGTTTAAACTGGCCGGTTTTACACCACCTACCCAAATGACTGTTTCTGTGAAAATTTTATTTTCGTCATTAATCACAACGTAGGATGATTCAACTTTTTTAACGATGGAGTTGAGCATTACTTCTACTCCTTTTTTTTGCAACACAGATAAACTCTTCTCCCGTATTTTTTTTCCAAACTGAGGCACTAATTCTCTCCCCTCCTTGTACCAAAACAATTGATACATCGTCCACTATTTCTTTTCTATAATAATGAGAAAAAGTTTCTCTGACCAATTCTTCCATCTCTGCCGCTAACTCTACGCCAGTCGGTCCACCTCCAACGATCAAAAATCTAAGCATTTTCTTTCTTTCTTTACTGTCTTTTATGTGTGAAGCCCGTTCCATCTGCATTATGGAATGATTTTTTATTCTGATTGCATCGTTTATAGATTTCAACGTAAACGTATATTTTTCTGTGCCGGGAGTATTGAAAAAATTTGTTTCTGATCCTGGAGCAATTACCAGATAGTCGTAAGGTATAAGTACTTTGTCAACCATTACAGTTTTATTCTGCAAGTTTATTTCCTCGGCTTTTCCTAGATAAAAATTATTTAAATAACAGCCTAAAACTTTTCGTATTGGCTCAATAATATTTAGAGGGTTTATTCCTCCGGTGGCTACTTCGTGTAAAAGTGGCGTAAAGAGAAAATAATTTTTCTCTCCAATCATTGATAGTTCAATGTTTTGGTGGTCACGCAATTGTTTATAAATATTCTTTAAACTATACATTCCTCCGAACCCATTGCCGATTATAAGTATTTTTATGGTTTTGGTCATAATTTGATTATAGCATTATAAATTGATATAATAAGAAATTATGCAAATAGATTTACAAAGTAAAAATATAGAATTAACGGACGCCATTAAAGATTATGTCATCAAGAAAGTGACCAATTTGGAAAAACTGCTTTCCAACATTGAAACAAATAAAGGTGAAGCCAGAGTGAAGTTTGAAGTTGCGAAAACTACCAACCATCATAAAGCTGGTGAAATTTTTCACGCTGATTGCACTATAAGTGTCGACGGACAAAAATATTACGGAGAGAGTGATCACGAAGATTTATATACTGCGATTGATGTGGTCAAAGAGCAACTTTTTAATGATATTGGTAAAAACAAAGACCGTAAGCAAACTCTATTCAGACGTGGCGCAGCTAGTGTGAAAAAAATGACCAAAGGACTTTCCAAAAGAAATCCATTTACTTCCAAGTATTAAATTGTTCCCAAGTTATTTCTTTTTTGCCTTCAGGAAGGACTTTTTTAATTATGAATACGTTATTTTCTAAGGATGCATCGGTGATAATGATTCGTTTGCCATCTTTGAAAAAGAAGGTTCGGGGCCAAGTGGCATGTGCTCTAAATTTGTTGTAATTTTTTTCTGCATCATCGCTCAAATCTATTTGTCCATCTTCTTTAGCTATTTTTTTTGAAAAGGTCGCTTCGGTTTCATTTTGTTCAGTTTCTTTAATCTCGCCTTCGATAATTTTTGGCAAAGTCTTTACCAAAAGTTCTCCGCCAATTCTAATTAGGCGGTTTCTTAATTCTGATGCTTTTTCAGTCGGAAGTATTTTAATTTTTTCTTGTGCAACGATTGGGCCAGAATCCATTTTGAATTTCATTTTCTGAATACTCACTCCTGTTTCTGTGTCGCCATTTAAAATAGCGGATTCTACGGGCGAAGCTCCACGATATTTTGGTAAAAGGGAATAGTGTATATTTATGGAACCAAGCCTAGGCAGGTTTAAAATCTCTTCAGAAAGAATTTTTCCGTAAGCGACAACGATGAAAAAATCAGCTTCTGTGAGGTTGGAAATATCTAGTTTGTCGGGTTGAATATATGAAATATTATTTTCTTCTGCCCACACCTTGACTGGAGTAGGGGTAACCACCATTTTGCGTCCTTGTGGTTTGTCAGGAGAGGTGACAACAAGCGATGGCGCATAACCATTTTGTTTTAAAATCTCAAGGGTATCTCTAGCAACATCTGGAGTGCCGAAAAATATAAAATTTAATTTTTCACTCATATTATTTATTTTGGCAGCTCTTCTTTAATATCTTTGGCGTGGTCGATGAAAAGAACGCCATTTAAATGATCAGTTTCATGTTGGAAGATTTGTGCTAGGAGTCCGGATGCGCCTCGCATAAATTTTTTACCATTCTCATCGTAAGCTGTGACCGTTGCTTTCTTTGACCTAAAAGTGTTGCCGTAAAGCCATCTCACCGAAAGACATCCCTCCGGTACCCACTCTTTTTCACGAGACAGTTTGGAAATTTTTGGATTAATAAAAACTAAATCTTTCGGCACTTCTTTTTCAGAAATATTTTTAAGAGCTTCTTCTCCGCGGACAAAGTCTTTATGAAATATTTTTCCCGAAACGATAAAAATTGAAAGTGAATATCCTATTTGTGGAGCGGCGATAGCCACTCCATCGCTTTGGCTTTTTAGGGCTAGCGACATTTCTTTCAAAACTTTTCTTATTTTAAGATTTTTAATATCCTTAATTAGTATTTCTTTTGATTTTTCTCTTAAAACTTTATCGTTTTTTTGGACTATCTCTCTCATGTTTTTACTTTATTTCTTTTAAGTATTCCAAAAGTTTATTTAGTTTTACAGTGTCTTGTGACCTATTTGACATATCTCGCACAATTACAGAATTATCCAAAGCCTCTTTTACTCCGAAGATTATGGCATAAGGAATAGCCAGTTTTTCTGCAATTGCGAGTTGCGCGCCTAGGCTGTCTTTGGAAAGTGATTGAGCAATCGGAACATGAGCTTTGCGTAATATTTCAATAATATTTAAGCTCTTTAATTTTGCCTCAGAGCCTAGCTGGATAAAATAAATTTTTGGTTTTTTTATGATGCGGGGCGCAAGTTTTTTATACCAACTCGATTCTACGGTCCTATCTACTCCGATCGAAAACCCGACACTCGGCACGTCTTTTTTTCCGCCTAATTGTTTTGCCAGATAGTCATAACGTCCACCGGAAGCAATCTGTATGGGCGATCCGCCTTCTTCCGAACTTTCTGTGTAAACTTCGAAAACAGTGCGAGTATAATAAGAAAGTCCGCGAACTAAATTTTTATTTATGTTATATGGAATATTCATTTCTTCCAAATATTCCAAAACTTCTTTGAAATGTTTTTTACAAGAAGGGCAGAGGAAAGATACAGCGTCCGGAGCGGAGACATTTATCTCTTTTGTTTTCTCTTCCTTGGAGTCCAAAATACGCAAAGGATTCTTTTTTAGTCTCTCACGGTCTATTGCAGGCAGACTGCTTAGATGTTTTCTATAATAGTTTGTTAGTTCTTTAACATATCCATTTCTGCATTCCTTGTCTCCAATTGAATTAATTTCAATTGAAAGATTTTCTGCTCCAGCTTCTTCTAAAATAGTCATACCTGTTTTTATCACCAGAGCATCCATAATACTTTTTTCGTTTCCTAGACAATCCAAATCGAATTGCCAAAGTTGTCGATAACGTCCCTTTTGAGGCTTGTCATGTCTGAAAACCGGACCGTATTGATAAAACATTACCGGTTGAGGCATATTTTGCATACCGTGTTCTATGTATGCGCGCATGAGTGGAGCGGTGTGTTCAGGTCGAAGTGCCAGATGATCTCCACCTTTAGTTTTGAGAGTGTACATTTCTTTATCTATAATATCTGTGCCTTCTCCAATGGTCGTGGTAAAAATATTCTCATATTCCAGCATCGGAGTATCTATGGGTTTGAAACCGTAATACACAGCCACTTCCTGAGCTTTTTCAAAGAATCCTTGAAAAGCATAATAATCTTCGTTCATTAAATCTCTCATTCCTTTTGGGGAAGCTATCTCGTTTATTTTATTTTTTTGGGTTGTTTTTTTCATTTTATTGTTCTTCTTTAACGCTACCGGGCCAAACATCTATATTGTTTACTGGCAGTAAACGCAGAAAGACTTTTCCTACTAAAAGATTTTTACTTACCGGACCCCAATATCTTGAATCCGAGCTGGCAATTCTGTTGTCACCCATCACATAATATTGATTGACTCCTAAGACAATATGTCCATTTATTCCTCCAGGATTTTGCACAAAAGATTCATCAAGTTGAAATCCATTTGGATGTTCTTTATTAGTAATAGTCACTTGATTCGTACTACTATTAACATCAACCGTATCTCCCGGAAGCCCAACTATCCTTTTTATAAAGAATTTCGTTGTGTCATCTGGATATCTGAAGACCACCACGTCGCCTCTCTGTGGACTCCCTAATTCATAAGATATTTTATCTACAATTAAATAATCATTGTTTTCAAACGTGGGCACCATTGAAGTGCCAGACACAATAAACGGTTCAGCGACAAAAATACGGATAGGAATAACAATTATCAATGCTATTAATGCGAAACGTACCAACTCCCAAAATGTCTGCATTTTAGTTTTCTCCTGCACTTTCTCAATAGGTTTTATTTGTTCCATTGCTACAATATAACACAAAAAGTTATTGACATGATAGTCTAATTTATTGTCTAATAATTTAGACATGACAAAGTCTTGTGTTATTATAGGGAGACATGAAATTAGTTGTCGGTTTGGGGAATCCGGGGAAGGAATATGAAAACACCAGACATAACACTGGACGTATTTTGGTTGAGATATTGGAAAAAAAAATGGAAGATCAAAAAATTAAATTTCTCACGCCAGATACTTTTATGAATAACTCCGGCAAAACAGTCGCTCCGCTAATAAAATCAAAAAAAGATTTAAAAGATTTGGTGGTCATTTACGACGACATTGATTTACCACTCGGAAAAATTAAAATTTCCTTCAATCGTTCTTCTGGCGGCCACAATGGCTTGGGCTCAATAATCAAGTCATTAAAAAGTGAAGAATTTTTGCGTATCAGAGTCGGTATCTCACCATCTACTCCAAAGGGTATAGTGAAGAAACCAAAAGGGGAGAAAGCAGTTCTTAATTTTTTGTTGGGTGTTTACAAAAAACCAGAATTGGAGATTATAAAAAAACTTTCAAAAAAAGTCGCCGAAGCAGTTGAATGTATTTTTACAGAGAGTAAAGAGAAAGCGATGTCTATTTATAACTAAATTTCTTTTACCGCTTCAATAATAATACTCTTTTCTCCATTACGATTGGATACTTTACCGGAAAAAGCGATGCATTTTTCTGGTACAAATAAATCTACTGTTTCTTTAAAAATGGAAGGGAAAGCTACAGCCTCAATGGAATCGGTTAAATCTGAGATTTTTAGAAATGCCATTCGGTCGTTGTTTTTTGTCACGACTTGGCGCGCGGTTTCGATTATGCCAGCTAAGGTAACTTGCATTCCATTTCCAAATTCTTCTTTTACCTTCTTTATATTCAATGGCCTTTTTTCTAATTTTTCACGGAGGCGGTCAAGCGGATGGCCGGAAATATAAAGTCCCAACAATTCTTTTTCCCAGAGTAATTTTTCTGCCTGGGTGGCTTCCGGAGCTGTTTGCAATTTAAATTCCGGAGCGGATATTTTATTTGTTCCGCCAAAAAGAGAAACTTGATTTTCATTTTGTTTTCCGTTTTCATGATTGTATTCAAGCATTGCTTCAAGATTTGCAAGTAAAATTCCACGGTCGCTTCCATCCTGCCTGCCGGCAGGCAGGTCATCCATACAGCCAGATTTAATCAATGCTTCCATTGATTTTTTATTAAGATTTTTATGTTTTATTCTATCCAGGAAATCGGAGATAGATTGAAACTTTCCATTTTTCTTTCGTTCAGCAATAATGGCATCCGAAATATCGGTACCTAGATTTTTAATTGTATAAAAACCAAACCTTATTTTACTGCTTTTATTTTCGCTATTTACATTTATTCCCGTTTTTTCCGATAGACATGTAAAACCCCCGAAACTTTCATTGATATTCGGTGGAAGTACCGGTATTTTCATGTTTTTACATTCTTCAATGATTTGGGCAATTTTTTCCACATCGCCGGATTCAGCTGTCAAAATTGCCGTCATATATTCCACCGGATAATTTGCCTTCATGTAAGCTGTTTGATAGGCGACTTGGCCGTATGAAGCGGCGTGGGCTTTATTGAAACCGTAAGCTTGAAAAGGTTCAAAAAGTTTCCAAAGTTTTTCGGCAAATTCCGGCGTCTGACCGTTTGAAATTATTCCTTTGGTAAATTTTTCTCGCTGGGCTGCCATTTCAGCCGGTATTTTTTTTCCGACGGCCTTGCGGAATTTATCTGCTTCTTCCCAGTTGTAGCCAGCTAGATCGATAGCGCAAAAAAGTAAATCATCTTGGTAAACAATTAGTCCATAAGATTCACCCAAGAATTTTTTCATTCTTGGATCCAAATATTTTACGAGTTTTGGATTATGTTTGCGTTTGATATATTCAGGAATTGATTCCATCGGTCCGGGACGATAGAGTGCTACCATGGCATTGATATCGTGAATAGAAGTGGGTTTCAATTCTTTTAAATATCTAGTCATACCGGAACCGTTTAATTGAAATAATCCCTCCGTTTGCCCACTAGCTAAAAGTTCAAAAGTTTTTTTATCATTCAAAGGGATACGGTTTATATTGATATTTATATCGTAGAATTTTTTGACTAGAGAAATTGCATCGGCTAATATTGCCAGATTTCTTATTCCTAAAAAGTCGAATTTTAAAAGCCCGGCATCTTCGGCACTATACATATCGTATTGAGTGATAATTTTTCCACCCTTCGGGTCGAGCTGGGTCGGCATGTATTCATAGATTGGTTTTGGAGCGATAACCACCCCAGCGGCATGCACAGAAATATGACGAACACATCCTTCCAGTTTTTTTGCAAGATCAATAATTTCTTTTGTATCTTTTTCTTTTTCATAAGCTTCTTTTAATTCAGGAACAATTTCCATCGCACGGTCTATGGTCATCGGCATTCCTTGCGCACCCATAGGAATCATTTTTGATATTCTGTCGCCGATTGTATATGGGTAGGCGAGCGCTCGAGCCACATCGCGGACTGCGCCACGCGCCATCATCGTGCCAAAAGTTCCAATTTGCGCCACTTTTTCTTCGCCGTATTTTTGTTTTACATATTCAATCATTTCATCTCGACGGTTGTCGGCATAGTCCATATCTATATCGGGTGGTGAAGGACGAAAAGGATTTAGAAATCTCTCAAACGGCAATTTATATTCCAATGGGTCAATGTTTGTGATGTGCAAAAGATAAGTAACCATCGAGCCGGCGACGGAGCCTCGGATAGCGCTCAAAATGCCGTTTTCTTTGGCATGGCGGAGCAAGTCTCCGACTACCAAGAAATACGGAGCATATCCTTTGTCGGCAATAATTTTTAGTTCGTATTCTACGCGTTCCGTAATTTCGGGTGTTTGCTTTATGCTTAATTTTTCAAAACCAGCATAAGTTAACTCACGCAATTTTGCATCATAAGTAACACCGGTTTCCAATTTAAAATCAGGGAAAACCCATTCTCCCAATTTTAATTCGACATTACACATATCGGAAATTTTCATCGTATTAGTTACTGCCTCCGGAATGTCTTTAAAAAGTTCTTGCGCTTGCTGTGTATTTACAAAAAAATAATCATCTTCACCGAAGGAAAATTTATTTTCATCTTTAATATCGGAATTGGTCTGGATTGCGAGCAAAGTTTCATGCGCTTTGCGGTCTTCAGCGCAAGGGTAGTGTGAATCAATCGTTCCAACAATAGGAATATTTAATTTTTTACCCAAAGCAATAATCTTTTTGTGCACTTCTTCGTCATTGGGAGATTTTGGATGTCTTTGAATTTCCAGAAAATAATTTTCCTTGCCGAAAATTTCTTGATGTTCTCGTATTATTCTTAGAGCTTTTTCTTCATCCTTGTTTACAAGCGATTGCGCCAATTCTCCACCGAGACATCCCGAGAGCGCAATTATTCCTTGTCCATATTGTCTCAATATTTCTTTGTCCATTCGCGGTTTGTAATAATAACCTTCCAAATTGGAAATGGTTACCAATCGCATCAAGTTTTTATAACCCTGCAGATTTTTTGCAAGCAAAGTTAGGTGATAGTATCGTTTTGTGCCACCAGCTTCTGTATTCCTGTCTTTGCGGGAACCCGTAGTTATGTATGCTTCTACTCCGATGATCGGTTTTATTCCTGCCTTTTTTGCTAATTTATAGAATTCAATAGCGCCATACATGTTGCCGTGGTCGGTAATCGCCAGCGCCGGCATGTCATTTTCTTTAGCCAAATCAACCAAATCTTCAAGCTTAGAAAGCCCATCCAATAGGGAATAATGGGAGTGGGTATGGAGGTGGATAAATTGTGTTTCTTCTATCATTTTGATTATGATAACATAAATTAGACCTCACCCCAGCCTCTCTTCTTGCCAAGGAGAGGGATGCCCTGAGTTTGTCGAAGGGCGGGGTGAGGTAGTATTTGTTTTAACTTTTGGTATAATATTTAATATGAAAACAATCAAAGTAGGAATAAATGGGTTCGGAAGAATTGGTAGAGCATTTTTAAAAGTTGCTTGGGATAAGCCGGAAATTGAAGTTGTCGCCTTAAATGATTTGGGCGATATAAAAAATATGGCCTATTTATTAAAATACGATACGGTTTCCAGGCAATGGG
The DNA here is from genome assembly GCA_963832025.1 of Candidatus Nomurabacteria bacterium. Lineage (GTDB taxonomy): Bacteria > Patescibacteriota > Minisyncoccia > Phycocordibacterales > UBA9973 > UBA9973. The sequence continues at coordinate 49,304 of CAWHSF010000002.1, read as the reverse complement.
AACATGACATTAAAATCGATGGAGACAATATCGTGATTGATGGAAAAAAAGTAAAAGTTTTGGCGCAAAGAGACCCGACGTTGCTCCCCTGGAAAGATTTGGGTGTGGATGTGGTGGTGGAATCTACCGGACTTTTTACTAGCTTTTGATAAAGCAAAGGTGCATCTTGATGCTGGCGCAAAAAAAGTTGTCATTTCTGCTCCAGCTAAGAGGAGACGGTAGTGTGACGGGCGAAACTATTTTACTTGGAGTGAATGAAGAAAAATTTGGAACCTGCGATATCACTTCCAATGCTTCTTGCACGACCAATGCTGCTAGCCCGCTCATCGCGATTTTGGACGAGGCTCTCGGAATTGAAAAAGCGATTTTAAATACAGTACACGGATACACCGCGAGCCAAGGAATTGTCGACGGACCAAACAAAAAAGATTTTCGTGAAGGCAGAGCGGCGGCGCAGAACATTGTGCCATCTTCGACTGGCGCAGCCATCGCCGTGACGAAAGCATTTACTAAATTAGACAAACTTTTTGATGGCATTTCTATGCGCGTGCCGGTGCCAGCTGGTTCGATTGTCGATGTGACTTTTATTTCCAAAAAAGATACGACCGCCGAAGAGGTGAATGCAATCCTGAAAAAAGCTGCCTCGGAAAAAAGATGGGAAAATATTTTCAGTGTGACGGAAGAAGATTTGGTTTCGAGTGATATTCTGGGAAGCAAGTATGGTTCAATCGCGGACTTGAAAATGACGCGCGTTGTCGGAGGCAATCTGGTAAAAGTAATGGGTTGGTACGATAATGAAATGGGGTACACGCACATGCTCGTGGACCATGTCATCAAAACCGGGGAGTGGATAAAATAAAATCAATAGTAATTTTTTGACAAGTAAGCTCGGCCAGAATCACCGAAAAGCATTACCACCACATCGCCTTTTTTCAGTCTATTTAAATAACTTTTGACTGCATAAGATACAGCTCCACTGCCTGTACCTACTAGGAGACCGTACTTAGATGCCATCACTGGGAGCATTCCAAGACCGTGTTTATCTGAAACTGGAAAAAACTTATCAATGATTTTTTCATTTAAACAATCCGTTTTAAAATCAATTCCTATTCCTTCCATTTTATAGGGCTTAGGATGACCGTTTGTCGAATGAAAAGATGTGTCGATATCAACAGCCATAATTTTAATTTTTGGATTTTTTTCTTTTAAAAATTTTCCCGCACCGCTGACCGTGCCTCCGGTTCCGGCTGCTGCAAAAAAGTGGGTGATTCTTCCTTTTGTCTGACGCCAAATTTCCGGTCCCAACGAACTGTAATGGGCTTTTGGATTAGAAAGATTAAAATATTGATTTGGCATGAAGGAGTTTGGAATTTTCTTCACAAGTTCTTTGGCTATATTGTGTCTGCTTTTTGGGTCAGAAATAGAAACAGCGGGGCACATTATAACTTTTGCGCCGTAGGCTTTGATTGTCTTTACTTTTTCTTCACTCATAGCCGGAGATGCGGTAATTATAACTTTATATCTCTTTATCGCCCCAATCATTGCGCAGGCAACTCCTTGATTTCCTGAAGAAGATTCGATAATAGTTCCTCCCGGTTTTAATAAACCTTTCTTTTCCGCTTCTTCAATCATAAAACGCGCTGAACGGTCTTTAATACTTCCACCCGGATTTAAATATTCCAGTTTGGCAAAAACCTCTGCTTTAGTTTTAAAAGGAACTTTCACCAATGGAGTATTTCCAATAGCTTCCAATAATCCCCTCGAAATATTTTTTGATACTTTTTGCATAAATTTGGTGGGGTCAGTGGCGTTTTCGACGCGACTGACCCGACCTGTTGGATTGGAGGACAACGAGATTATTCTTCGTTATCCCACTCATTGAACTCCTGTGCAGTGTATCGCATGGAACACTCCTTCCATAAATTATATCAATGCCACAAAGGCATAGTAAGTTTTTTAACATCCATGTTGCAATTTGAACTATTTGTTAAATCTGTTAGAATATATAAATGATTAAGATTCAACCGGTGGTGCGGGAAATTGTGCTTGGAGAAATCGAAGCCTTATTTGCTTTGACTAACGGTTATATGAATATGAGCAGTTATGCTTATCGCATTCGTCCACAAGTGGAAGCGCTTACAAAAAAGAAAGTCACAATTGCCAGCTTGGTGGTTACTTTGTCACGCTTGCGCAAAGAATTCAAGAAAGAAAAGCCACTGATTCATAAAGTTGAAATTTTAAATATCAATACAAAATTGCCACTATCGGAAATTGTTTACGAAAATACTAGTAAATTTATTGAAGGATTGGAATCTTTGCATAAAAATATTTTAATATCTAGAGATGATTTTTTTACGACCAACATGAGCACAAAAGAAGTTGACATTATTTGTTCTTCAAATTTGGCGAATAAAGTTATTAAAACATTTTAAAATAAAACCAAAAATTATCAATCATAACTTGGCGGCGATTGGAATTTCTTTTGATCCAGATGTTTTTAGTGTGCCAAACACTTTCTTTCTCCTTACTTTCTGTGACGGCTCGTGCCCGTATAAATATAGAAGAACTTGTTTCTACTCCGACAGAATTTATCTTTATAGTTGCAGAAAAAGATTTTGGACAGACGGTGGCTTTGTTTTCAGAATTGCGTAGAGAAAGTGAAGTGGTATAATATTGTCATATGAAAATATATATCGGCACTGATCATGCAGGGTATGTTTTAAAAGAGGCACTTGTAAAATCTTTAAAAGGTCAAGGCTATGAAGTCTTAGACATGGGAGCGTTTGAATACAATGAAGTAGATGACTATCCTGACTTTGTTGTGCCGGTAGCTCGCGCTGTTTCCAAAGATTCAGATAATGTGAAAGGTATTATTCTCGGCTCTACCGGACAAGGTGAAGCTATTGCTGCAAATAAATTTCCCCATGTTCGAGCAGTTGTCTTTTATGGTAAAGCTGTACCTGTGGTTGATAATGAATCAGATATAATTGTTCGTTCTCGAGAACACAATAACTCAAACGTCCTATCTCTCGGCGCTCGATATCTGACGGAAGAAAGCATGATGGATGCTGTGAATCTTTGGCTTGCTACTCCTTTTAGTGAAGACGAAAGGCACATCCGCCGTTTAGCAAAAATAGACGCGATAAAAATTGATTGACTTTTATGGAGGAAAAATCACCGGAATTAAAAGTGGCGATAGAAGCGGCTTTATCTGCCGGAAAAATTTTAGAAAAGCACTTTGAGACGGATATAATTAAAGAATTCAAGGAGGATAATTCTCCCGTCACTTTAGCTGACAGGGAATCCGAAAAAATCATCAAGGAAATAATTTGCAGAAATTTTCCCGAACACTCAATATTGGGAGAAGAAACAGGTATGACCGTAAATAAGAGCGATTATGTCTGGTACATTGACCCGATTGATGGGACAAGAAATTTTTCAAATCATATTCCTGTCTTTGCGGTCTCAATTGCGCTGGCTTTTCAAAATGAAATTGTTTTGGGAGTTGTTTATAACCCGACAACGGATATTTTATTTTATGCGGAAAAGAATAAAGGCGCATATTGTAACAGCAAAAGAATATTTGTTTCCAAAGATGACATTTCACATAGTATGATTACTGCTTCGAGAGGTAAAGGAAAAAGTGTGGAAAGACTTTTTAGAGAGTTGATGTATTATTTTCCCAAAAATGTCGTTACCACAGTCCGAGACATGGGTTGTTCGGCACTTGACTTGGCTTGTGTTGCTTCTGGTGGATTTGAAGCAGATATTCAGCTTGGTTTGAATTCTTATGATTTTGCCGCTGGAGTAATTTTAGTAAAAGAAGCCGGAGGAAAAATTTCAGCGCTTGATGGTAGCCCCTATATTTTTCCGAATAATTATTTTATTGCGTCTAATGGAGTATTTCATGATGTATTAGTTGATGAAGTAAACAAGCAAAAGTTAAAATTAAATAATGATATAATGTGAAAATGAAAGAAATAACTCCGGCAATTTTAGAAAAAGATTTTGGAGAGATAAAAAACAAACTTACTTTTTTGCGCGGCAGAACAAAATGTGTGCATTTGGACATGTGTGACGGAGTTTTTGTCGCAAGTCAAACTTGGCCTTTCGCGACGGGGGGATTTGAGGATTTTGATTTTGAGAAGATTATGAATGAAGAAGAAGGTCTGCCATTTTGGACCGATTTTGATTTTGAATTGGATTTGATGGTGGCGGATGCGGTCCAGAATTTTGATATTTATATGAAACTGGGACCCAAGAGGATTATTTTTCACTTGGGAGTGGATAAAAATCTTATAGAATTTGAAGATTTCTTGGAAGGCTTGGATATTTATATTCGAGACAGTGTGCAGATTGGACTCGCTTTTAAGCCCAGTGATGATTTTCTGACTGTCTCTAAACTTTCTCACAAAGTTGATTTCTTACATTGTATGGGTTCAGACAGGATTGGTTTACAGGGTGAACCTTTTTCCGATAAAGCCCTGGAAGCCATAAAATTTTTTAAGAAAAGTTTACCGGGCATTGTTATATCCGTGGATATTGGTGTGAATTTAAACAATGCTAAAGAAATATTGGATGCCGGAGCAGACCGACTCACTGTGGGGTCAGCTATCTGGAAAAATCCAGACCCAATTGGCGCACTCGAAAACTTTCAAAGTTTTATATAAATTTTGTGGTACAATTAAGCTAATGTTTTTATCCGAAGAAAAAATTTTAAATTTAGAAAAAAAAGCCAACGATATTCGCGAAAGCATTATTTCTATGTTACTCGAAGCGGGTAGTGGACACACGGCTGGTCCGCTCGGCATGGCGGATGTTTTTACCTTATTTTATTTTCATATCTTAAAACATGACCCCAAAAACCCTTCTTGGCCGGAACGTGACCGTGTAGTGCTTTCCAATGGACATATTTGTCCGGTGCTTTATGCCACGATGGCTCATGCTGGATATTTTCCAATCGAAGAACTAAACACTTTGAGAAAATTCGGTTCAAGACTCCAAGGACATCCCCATCGGGAATATTTACCTTACGTAGAAACTTCTTCTGGTCCGCTCGGTTCCGGGTTATCACAAGCTGTCGGCATGGCACTCGCGGATAAAATCGACCGTAAAGACAAGAACAGATTTATTTACTGTTTTATGTCCGATGGGGAATTGGATGAAGGTAATACTTGGGAAGCGGTGATGCTGGCGGGAAAAAACAAATTAAGAAATTTGATTGCTATTGTGGACCGAAACAATATTCAAATAGATGGGTTTACGGAAGACACCATGCCACTTGAACCACTACAAAGCAAATGGCGCGCTTTTAATTGGCATGTCATTGAAGTTTCCGGACATGATTTTCAGTCTTTAAACGAAGTAGTGGAAGAGGCACAAGATATTTACGAAAAGCCAACTGTAATTATTGCTCACACCATTCCCGGTAAAGGCGTAAGAGAATTTGAAAGAGATTATAAGTGGCACGGTAAGGCGCCAAATAAAGAAGAAGCAGAAATGGCCTTGCGGGAGTTGCGTACTTTAGGCGGAAAAATAAAAAGTGAAAATCAATAATTTTATTTAAGCTTATGTTAAATCCAAATCTAAAATTAAATCCGAAAATCTGGAATGACGATGTGGAGCAAGTGCCCATCCGAAAAGGTTTCGGACAGGGCTTGCTAAAAGTAGGCGAAGAAAATGAAAACGTTGTCGGTCTTTGCGCGGACTTGAAAGAATCAACCCAGATGAATCTGTTTGCCGACAAATTTACAGAGAGATTCATCGAAATGGGCGTAGCGGAACAAAATTTAGTAACCGTTGCTTCGGGGATGGCGGCGATGGGGAAAATTCCTTTCTGCACCTCTTATGCCATGTTTTCTCCGGGACGTAATTGGGAACAAATCAGGACAACGATAGCTTACAACGATAGACCTGTGAAAATTGTCGGCTCGCATTCCGGCGTTTCCGTTGGTCCTGATGGTGGTACGCACCAAGCACTAGAAGATATTGCTCTGATGCGGATTCTTCCCAATATGGATGTCGTTTCTCCTTGTGATTCAATTGAAGCAAAAAAAGCCACGCTGGCACTTACGAAAACAACCAAGCCGGCATATTTGCGTTTGGTTCGTGAAAAAACTCCAATTATCACGACCGAAGAAACTCCTTTTGATTTAGGCAAAGCAGAAATTTATTGGCTGCCGGATGTAGGGCTCGCGCAAGCTGGAATCATTGTTACCGGCGGTTTGATGTATAAAGCATTGCTTGCTGCGAAAGAATTGGAAGCTGAAGGAATAAAAACCAAAGTGATGAATCTTTCAAGTATCAAGCCTATAGATGTGGAAGCGATAGTAAGTCTTGCAAAAGAAACCAAAGCAATAGTGACGGTAGAAGAACATCAAGTTGCTGGTGGAATGGGTTCCGCAGTGGCAGAAGTTTTGGCAAAAAATTATCCGACAGCCATAGAATTTCTCGGGGTGCAGGATAAATTCGGCCAGTCCGGTACACCGAATGAACTCATTGAACATTACGGTATGGGGAAAGATTCCATCAAAAATGCGGTAAAAAAAGTTTTGAAAAGAAAAAATTAAAAAATAAACTTTAAATTTTTACCGCTTTGTAATCTGCCGGGGCATTTTTGATATATTCTTCAATTTTTTCGCGAGGAAGAAGTCCGGCTTGCGAGCCGATATATTGAACCACCGACATTGAATTTATGCCTCCCCATTGTAATGCCTCGGGTAAAGTTTTTCCCAGGGCTAGTGCAGTCACCAGGGTGGAAGAAAATGCGTCTCCGGCGCCAGTTCGTTCGTATGGAGGTTTTGGGTCAGGATATGGTTTTATAAACCACATATCGGTGCCGTCATAAGCATAGGCGCCTTTCGGTCCGTCGGTTATAACTACGGTTTTCGGACCGAGCTCCCGCATTTTTTTTAAGAGATCTTTAACTTCCAGGTCTTGAATGTCCAAAATCGTTTCTGCTTCCTCAACGTTGCATAAAAATATATTTGCGCGTTTATAAAATCTAAGAAGCTTTTTTCCCAAGCTAACTTCATTACCTCCCGGTTGAAATGCAAAATTAACTTCAATGTTTTTTTCGATGTAGTTAGCAAACTCTTCATAAAATTTATCAGCTCCTGCTCCGACTGCGCTGAAATAAATCCATGAAGGAGATCCTGCATCAGGCAAGGCGTAAGAAAAATTCTCATGCTGTCTTAAGATTGTTCTGTCATCTTTATACCAGAGGATGTAGGAGTAATTTGTTTTTTTGCCTGCCTCTTTCACAATAAAATTTGTATCTACTTTATGTTGTTTTAGTGATTCAATTGTTTCTTCTCCTGCTCTATCATTGCCAACATGGGCCACTAAAGCTGCGTCGAGCCCCAAGATAGATGCAGCTACCGCAGCGTTTGGGGCATTGCCGACTCCCGCAACAGTTGCATCACTCTTGTAAGGAATTTTTGTAGCAAAGGGGAGTGAGATACGATAATCTGTCGTGTCCGGCATGCCACTTACAATCGCTCCGCTCTCATCCTCAAGCTTGATAAAAACATCGGTTGCGGTATCTCCAATCGCCAAAAAGTCTATTTTTTTGTCATCTCCATTTTTGTCCATGATATGATTTTAACATATTATAAACATATTTAAAAACAAATGTCTAAAAAACTTATTTTAGTTTTTGCTGGTGTTATTTTCTTTTTTTCTTATCACTTGGTTTTTGCGAGCCTTTCAATTGATGAAATCATGTACGATTTGTCTGGGTCGGATTCCACAAATAGTAAAAGTGGAGAGTGGGTTGAAGTTTACAATCCTGACGGAAGTGCCGTTTCTGTCGATGCTTCGAAGTGGAGAATTTATGACGGCTCTGCCAACAGAACGATAAATGATGAAACAGATTTTTCTATTCCTGCAAACAGCTATGTTGTTTTTGCCGGAGATAAAGATACTTTTTTAGCGGACAATCCAAATTTTTCCGGCACAGTCTATGACACAGGTATCACAAGTTTAAACAATAACGGTGCGACATTAAAAATTTTAGACCAAGATGGCAATGTCGTAGATTCTGTAACTTATACTTCGAGTGAGGGCGGAGCCGGTGATGGGAATTCTTTACAACTAATAAATGGTTCTTGGGTGGGGGCTACGCCGACTCCAGGGGTCGCAAATGTTTCAGCAAATACGGTTGTTTCTTCTACCTCTTCAGATGCAGTCGTCGGAGGTGGTTTGCCGGCAAATAACGTTGTAAATAATAGCTCTTCTCCCACGGTCACTTCTGCCACAACGAGTCAAAATCAGGCAGAGTCACCAAATATTAAAACTAAAATCATAGGACAAGTAATTAACTTTGTTGGCATTCCCGTTTCTTTCAACGCTACGACAACTGGATATGGTGGAGAAAAAATATTTTTCGGAAAATACTTTTGGAATTTTGGTGACGGAGACTCAAAGGAAATTGATTTAACCAATAGCAAAACTTTTTCTCACACATTTTATTATACGGGAGATTATGTTGTCTCTCTCGATTATTATGAAAATTATTATTCCGGGAATCTTATTCCCGATGCAACCGATCAAATTGATGTAAAAATAATTCCTGCAGATATTTCTATCTCCAATGTCGGCGACAGTAGAGATTTTTTTGTCGAACTTACCAACAACACATCTTACAGTGCAGATATTTCCGGTTGGATTTTATCCAGCACACAAAAAAGTTTTGTTTTTCCGAAAAATACAATAGTGGCTTCAAAAGATAAGATTACACTTTCTCCAAAAATTACAAATTTCTCCATCGCAGATGAAAATACTTTAAAATTAAGTGACTCACAAGGGAATATAATTTTTGATTACTTATCTCCACCAACTGTCCCAATTATGACTGCTACTGTGGATAAACCTACAGACGTTGGACGTCTGGAAGCTTCTAGACGTCCAACGTCTGGGATGGATATTCCTGCCGTAAACAGCCTAACTGCTAAAGCCTTGCAAAATGATGTTGAAAATTCCAATAATCCAACCCCAAGTTTCTCTCTGCGAAAGATATTAATTTTTATTACCTCTTTTGTTCTTATTGGAGCTTCTGCTTATGCCGTGTATTTCATCCGTCGGAAAAAGGTTGCTCCAAAAGAAGATGGAAGTGATTTTGAAATTCTGGATGAGTAATGTTATGATAACAAAATCATGTTTAAAAATTTTTTACTTAAAAAAATGCTTCGCACCCAAGGGGTTCCTGAAGCACAGATAGATATGTTTATAGGGATGATGGAAAAAAATCCGGAGCTGTTCAAGACGATTGCCGAGGAAATACAAGAAAAAATGAAAAGCGGAATGAGTCAAATGGACGCTGGAATGCAGGTCATGAAAAAGTACGAAAGTGAACTCAAAAAATTGGCATAGTCTGAATTTTTTGCTATATTTGAAAAATGTAATGTATTTATTATAAATTAATAAAATATTTTTTATGCAAAAATCTACTCTTCATGATTTAGCAAAGTTTGGAGCTGGACTAATTTTAGGGGATTTTCTTTTCGGCCTGTGGTTCTATTCCTCAGGTTATCTTCCTCTAAATTTTATGGGTATTAGTTTTAATGAGCGCACAAGGGAAAGATTACAAGTTTATGGTTACATTCCTGTAACAGATATCAATGTCTTCACTATCAATCGGAATTGTCGGTCTGCCAAACGTGGGTAAATCCACGCTTTTTAACGCGCTGACCAAGAAAAGTGTGCCGGCAGAAAATTATCCTTTTTGCACTATTGACCCTTCAGTAGGAATCGTGCCAGTGCCTGATGAAAGAGTACAAAAACTCTCGGATTTTTCTAAATCAAAAAAAACCATTCCGGCAGTTATTGAATTTGTGGATATTGCCGGTCTTGTTGCGGGAGCCTCAAAGGGGGAAGGTCTGGGAAATAAATTTCTAACCAACATTCGAGAAGTGGATGCCATTGCGCATGTCGTGCGAACTTTCCAAGACAATTCCGTGATTCACGTGGCAAATAAAGTTGACCCTATGCAAGATGTCGGAATCATAAATCTTGAACTTGTGTTGGCCGATATGGAAGTTGTCACAAAAAGAATTTCTAGTCTCGGCAGAGATTTAAAAAAGAACGATAAAGAAGCCGTTTTAGAAAATAAAATTTTACAAAGAGTAGAAAAAGTTTTAACCGAAGGTCATTTCGCGACTGAAGCAAATTTGACCGAAGAAGAAAAATTCAAAATAAAATCTTTAAACTTGTTGACATTAAAACCAATGTTGTATGTTTTGAACACTTCGGAAGCCAGTGAAAATATTAATTTCACCGCACCCGGCCTGTCGGTAAAGATAGACCCTGTTTTTGAGTCCGGTTTTGACGACTTAATAAAACAGAGTTATAAACTTTTAGGCTTAGAAACATTTCTCACAACCGGAGAAGATGAGACGCGAGCTTGGACAATAAAAATCGGTTCCACTGCACCAGTTGCTGGCATGGCAATTCACACGGATTTTCGCGACAAATTTATCCGCGCGGAAGTCGTGTCTTATGAACAATTAATTTTGGCCGGGAGTTTTGCGAAAGCGCGCGAGCATGGATGGGTACGCACCGAAGGCAAAGATTATATCGTAGAAGACGGGGATGTTATTGAATTCTTAATATGAAACCAGAACACAAAGGAGAATTGTTTACATTTGGCGGAGCTATAATATGGAGTTTTTTTCCTATAATAACGATTTTATCGTATATAGAACTTCCGAGTATGATTTCACTTGCCCTTAGTACTTTTTTTGTCAGTATCTTTTTTCTAGTAATAGTAATTTATAAAAAGAAATTTTCAGAACTTAAAAATCCACTTTTGTGGAAATATATTTTTTGGATTGTATTTTCAATTGGTATTTTATATTATGTTTTTTATTATTTCGGATTAACAAAAACTACTTCAGGAAACGCCAGTATCATAGCTCTATTTGAAATTTGTACTTCTTTTTTATTTTTTAATCTCATTCGAAAAGAACCTTTTTCCTTGGAATCAAAGATTGGAGCCACATTAATGGTTATCGGAGCAGTTATCGTGCTTGCTCCTAACTTTTCTTCTTTAAATTTAGGAGATTTATTTATTCTAATAGCGACTTTCTGCGCGCCAATAGGAAATTTTTTCCAACAAAAAGCCACGAAAACCTTTTCGATAGAAAGTATTTTGTTTTTACGTAGCATCGTTGCAGCCCCACTTATCCTTTTAATTGCTTATATCTTTGGTCAACATCTTGTTTTACAGCAAATAAAGGAATCTTTTTGGTTTATTCTATTAAATGGTTTTATTATTTTAGGACTGTCTAAGGCTTTTTGGTTGGAAGGTATCGCTCGCATATCCGTGACTAAAGCAAATGCCTTAAACAGCATCGGACCACTTTTCACACTATTTTTTGCATTTATAATTTTTCATCAAATTCCGACCATCTGGCAAAGCACTTCGCTCTTTTTCTTTTTCTTTGGTGTATTATTTCTTACAGAGAATCTAAAATTAAAATACAATCATGGAAAATCAAATTAAAATTTTTTATTCAAAGGATTGGTTGGACTATGAGCTTTTAGACACCGGCGAAGGGGAAAAGCTGGAGCGATTCGGTAAATATCTTTTTGTGCGTCCGTACGAAGATGCGGTTTGGCAAAAAACTTTGAGAGAGGAGGGGTGGGCGAAAGCGGACGGAAAATTTTGGAGTTCTAAAATTGGTGCGAAAGCCGGTTGGAAATTTGAAAAAAAGATTACAGATAAATGGGAAATGGAATACAAAGGAATAAAATTTTTGGCAATGCCGACGCCATTTCGGCATTTGGGATTTTTTCCGGAGCAGGCAAGCCATTGGGATTTCATAGAGGAAAGGTTGGCGGACGAAAATGCGAAGAATTCTTCGCATTTTCGTCCGCATAAGGTTTTGAATTTATTTGGCTACACTGGAGTTGCGAGCCTTTTTGCGCTTCGTGCTGGTGCGGAAGTGACACATGTAGATGCATCAAAACAAACCTTGAATTGGTTAAAAGAAAATCAGAAAATTTCCGGTCTAGAAAATTTACCTTTAAGAATTATTGAAGACGATGTCTTAAAATTTATGGAAAGAGAAGCGAAGAGAGGAAATAAATATGATGCGATAATTATGGACCCGCCTAAATTTGGGAGAGGGCCGAAAGGCGAAATTTGGAAATTGGAAGATATGTTGCCCAAACTTTTACTTGCGGTGCAAAAAGTTTTAAGCGAAAAACCACTTTTTGTAATTTTGACTTCTTACGCGGTTGATTCTTCATCACTTTCGCTCGGTTATGCTCTTTCTGAAACGATGAAGGAATTTAAAGGGGTTGTAGAAGCAGGAGAACTTTGTATTTTAGAAAAATCCAACAAACGTTTAATTTCGTTGGCAAATACAGCAGTTTGGAGTAAAATAGAGTAATGGAAACAAAAACAAGTGCCAAAGATTTTTTTATAAATTTAGGTGCAATCGTCGCTTTAGGAACAATTGTTTTTAATTTGGTCGATTTACTTTTCACGGTTATCAATAAAGCTTATCCGTTAGTGACCGGTTCGAATTATTACGATTATTCTTCCTATTCAATCAGTTTTCCTGTTTCAACATTGATTATTTTTTCCCCAATTTATATTTTACTGATGTGGCTTCTGGAAAGGAGCTATAGAGCTGTTCCGGAAAAGAGAAATTTAAGTGTGCGTAAATGGTTGACATATATAACTTTGTTTTTCGCCGGACTGGCGATTGCCGGCGATTTAGTGACCATTCTTTATTATTTTATTGATGGACAAGAATTGACTACGGGATTTGTCTTGAAAATTATAACGGTTTTTATTATTGCTCTGGCTATATTCCTTTACTATATTTTTGATTCTATGGGGAGGTTAGACTCTAAGCTTCGAAAAATCTGGACGGGAATTTTCTGTGTACTGATTTTGGGTTCAATTGTTTGGGGTTTTTCTGTGCTTGGTTCACCTCGCACACAGCAATTATTAAAATATGATGAGCAGAGAATTTCGGATTTGCAAAACATAAATAATCAAGTACAAGAATATTATCAACTGAACGGTTCTATTCCAGGTTCCATCTCTGATTTATCTAGTTCAAATAATTATTATGTTCCACCGACAGACCCTCAGACCAAAAATTCTTACGAATATCATTTGATTGGTCAAAGCGCAAAAGCATATTCTTTGTGCGCAGTGTTTAATAAAGATTCAACAGCCCAAGAAAACGAAGAGATAGTTCCTAATGCATATAGTACGTGGAGTCATCCAGCAGGGCGTTATTGTTTTACCGAAGCTATTCCACTATCTCAATACAAAAAAGTACCCTTCATACCAGCTCAATAAAAACTCTATAAAGAAAAACCGTCTTTGCAAAAAGGCGGTTTTTTAGATACAATGATTGAATTGTGAAGGAATATAATCATTTAAAAATTGAAAAAAAGTGGAAAAATATTTGGGATAAAAAGCAGATATACAAAGCCAAAGATTTTTCCAAAAAACCGAAATATTATAGTCTGATTGAATTTCCTTATCCTTCGGGTGATGGACTGCACGTCGGGCATCCAAGGCCATACATCGGCATGGATGTCATTTCCAGAAAAAGAAGATTGGAAGGGTATAATGTTTTGTATCCAATCGGCTGGGACGCTTTTGGCTTGCCGACAGAAAATTACGCGATAAAAACGGGTCTTGATCCTCGAGTCGTTACCAAAAAAAATAGCGATACTTTTCGTCGGCAGATAAAATCTCTGGGAGTTTCTTTTGATTGGTCCAGGGAAGTAAATACTACTGACCCGAAATACTACAAATGGACTCAATGGATTTTTTTACAGTTTTTGAAAAAAGGTTTGGCATATAAAGCGAAAATCGCAATTAATTGGTGTCCGAAAGATAAAACCGGTTTAGCTAATGAAGAAGTTGTCGCTGGGTGTTGTGAACGTTGTGGCACTCCAGTAGAAAAACGAGAGAAAGAACAATGGATGCTCGCCATTACAAAATACGCCGAGCGATTGGATAAAGATTTGGATGATGTGGATTATTTACCACAAATAAAACTGGCGCAAAGAAACTGGATAGGAAAGTCCGAAGGAGCGGAAATTGAATTTTCTACAGCTGTCTCGCCTGATGCTTTTGCTCAGTCGCTCGGTCCCTCGCTACGCTCAGCCACTCCTTCGCAAAAGCATGCAGGCTCTACAGCTGTTAAAGTTTTCACAACACGTCCAGATACAATTTTTGGAGCGACATATTTGGTATTGGCGCCAGAACACCAATTAGTTAATAAGTTAAAAGATCAAATAAAAAATTGGGCGGAAGTTGAAAAATATATAAAAGAAGTAAAAAATAAAACAGATATTGAACGTACAGCCGAAGAAAAAACAAAAACCGGCGTTGAACTAAAAGGCATCAAGGCTATTAACCCGGCGACCAAAGAAGAAATTCCAGTTTGGATTGCAGATTACGTACTCGCGACTTATGGCACAGGTGCAATTATGGCAGTGCCGGCGCACGACGAAAGAGATTTTGAATTTGCAAAAAAATATGGTTTGGAGATAAAAAATGTTATTGAACCGGTTTATGTTTCGCGTTCTGGACTAGATGCGGTAAGAGATAGTCTACCTATTGTTGAGCGTAACGCAATAATGGCAATTGTAAAACATTGGTCCGAGGACAAATATCTTGGGTTGAAGTGGAAAAAAGTTGATTGGGAAACTTTCATAACTGGGGGACCCGAAAATGGACAAACTCCAGTGGAAGGAGCAATCATGGAGATTAAAGAAGAAACAGGTTATTTACGCCCAAAATTAATTAAACAATTGGGTAAAAGTCATAGTGAATTTTTCCATATTCCGAAAAATCTAAATAGATTTGCGCATTTCGATGTTTTTTATTTTGAATTACAGGATGGGGAAAAAGAAGACATTGCGCAAAATGAAAAAGATAATCACGAAGTAGTCTGGCTCTCAAAAAATGAGATAGAAAAATTTAATTTGCCACTAAGTCAGAGATATTCCTGGAATGAACTAAATAATAATTTTCCGATTTATACCGAAGATGGAATATTGACTAATTCTGGAAAATTTAATGGACAAGATTCTGAACAAGCCAAAAAAGAAATTATTAAATTTGTCGGCGGAAAAGAAAAAACAACTTTCAAACTTCGCGATTGGGTTTTTTCTCGTCAGCGTTATTGGGGAGAGCCGATACCGGTCGTACATTGTGTGAAATGCGGAATTGTTCCTGTCCCTGAAAAATATCTACCGGTAGAACTTCCGAAAGTAAAAAATTATCAACCTACGGATTCAGGAGAATCGCCGCTTGCAAATATTACCAAATGGGTGAATACAAAATGCCCAAAATGCAAAGGCCCTGCCAAGAGGGAAACGGATACCATGCCAAACTGGGCCGGTTCAAGCTGGTATTATCTTCGCTACACTGACCCAAAAAATACAAAAGCTTTTGCAGGCAAGAAAAATTTAAAGTATTGGATACCAGTTGATTGGTACAATGGAGGAAATGAACACACCACACTTCACCTTTTATATTCACGCTTTTGGCATAAATTTTTATATGATTTAAAACTGGTGCCGACATCCGAGCCGTATAAAAAGCGCACTTCACACGGAATGATCTTGGGTGAAGGGGGAGTAAAGATGTCCAAATCGCTTGGTAATGTGATTAATCCGGATGAGATTGTAAAAACTTATGGAGCGGATACTTTACGCGTGTATGAAATGTTTATGGGGCCATTTAGTCAATCGGTTGCTTGGTCCACAGAAAGCATTATTGGTTCTAGGAGATTTATCGAAAAAGTTTGGAGAATCCGAGCGAAACTTGCTTCGCCTGATACTTTTGCTCAGTCGCTCGGTCCCTCGCTACGCTCAGCCACTCCTTCGCAAAAGCATGCAGGCTCAGCAACTCAGAATTTTTCTGTTTCAAAACTTTTGCAAAAAACTATCAAAAAAGTTTCCGAGGACATTGAAGAAATGCATTTTAATACAGCCATTTCTTCCATGATGATACTGGCGACCGAAATGGAAAAAGCAGAAAGCGTTTCTTTGGAAGACTATAAAAAATTCTTGCAAATTCTTTCACCTTTTGCGCCATATGTGACGGAAGAATTATGGAACATGCTCGGCCAAAAAAATTCTATCAACCTTGCCGGTTGGCCACAGGCGGATGAAAGTTTAATGCAAGATGAAAAATTAAAAATTATAATTCAGATAAATGGAAAAGTCAGAGCGGAGATTATAATAGATATCAATGAGAGCGAAGAGGAAATAAAAAAACAAGCGATTTCTTACGAACTTATTTCAAAATACACAGCTGGTCGGAACATTAAGAAAGTTATTTACGTAAAAAATAGACTTATCAACATCGTTCTATAGTTTTTCCATTGCATTCCATTATCAGCATATAGTATAATACAATCCATGCGTACAAGTATTTTTGATAGACTTTCGTTTTTATCATTATTCCTAGTTATAATTTTGTTACCTCTGTTTTGTTTACCTTTTACTAATTTGCCGGTTGAAACTGCAAAAGGTTTGCTTTTGGTTTTGGGGTTGACAGCTTGTGTAGTTTTTTGGGCAATTGCCAGATTCGTTGATGGAAAAATTGTTTTCCCTAAATCAAAATTAATCGGCGCAGGCTTTCTTATCTCCCTGGTTTTTTTGATCTCCGCGCTTTTTTCTGCAAGCCCTGAAACATCTTTATTTGGGACGATATTTGATATCCGCAGTTTCTGGTTTATTTTCGTGGGGTTTCTGTTTCTCTTTATGTGCGCGACTACTTTTCGAACTCCTAAACAAGCAAAGACAGTTTTACTCGGATCCATTTTATCTTCAGCCCTCGTATTAATATTTCAAGCAGTCCATATATTTTTCCCTAATGCTTTATCTTTGGGAGTTTTGAGTGGCAAAACTGGTAATATTATTGGATCTTGGAATGCCTTAGGGGTGTTTGCCGGGTTTGCTAGTTTGATGTTCCTTTTGGTTATTGAATTTTTTCCGATTTCCAAGATGGAAAAAATATTACTTCAGATATTTATTTTACTCTCAGTTTTATTGGCGGCAGCGGTAAATTTTCCACTGGTTTGGATACTTATTGGCATTTCCAGTTTGATAATTTTCGTTTATAAAGTTTCTATTACTCTAGATAGGCATGAGGAAGCAGAAGAAAAAGACAAAAAACATTTCCCTCTAACTTCCTTTGTGGTAATGCTAGTCGCGGTTTTATTCTTTATATCAGGGCAATTGGTTGGTAGTTTTATTCCAAGCAAGTTACAGATATCAAACACTGAAGTCGGTCCTTCTTTTTCTGCTACAATGACCATCACTAAAGGAGTCCTTTCAAAACATCCCATCTTTGGTCTTGGTCCAAATATGTTTGGAGAGGCTTGGTCAATGTATAAACCAGCTATTGTAAACAATACCCAGTTTTGGGATACTTCTTTTGACTCGGGTGCAGGATTATTAACTACTTTTACAGCTACCACGGGCATCTTGGGTATTCTTGCCTGGGCACTTTTCTTTATTTTGTTCTTGATTATTGGAGTTAAATCAGTATTCTCCAGTATTAAACACGGAATCAATTGGGAGATGATGGCATTCTTTATATTATCTCTTTATTTATTTATTTCTTCCTTTTTCTACTTTACCGGAGTCGTCGTGTTTTTACTGGCACTTGCCTTTACCGGAGTCTTTATAGGACTCGCGACGGCCAGCTCGAACAAAGAGATATCCATGTCGTTTTTAAACGATCATAGAAAAAGTTTTTTCTCCATTCTTTTACTTATTCTTCTTGTGGTGCTTTCGGTAGCAATCGCTTTTAAATATATAGAGCGTTTTGTTTCCGTTTCTTATTTTGGACAAGCTGTATCTGCTTCGACAGAACCCGTAGCAGAAAACTCAATCAATAAGGCCATATCTTTATATCCAAATGATTTATATTTCCGTACTGCTGCACAGGTATATTTAGTTAAGTTGAATTCTATCGCCAGTAAAGGTGCGTCGTTGTCTGATACAGATAAAACTTCATTACAAGATAGCTTCTCAAAAGCAATAGAGAGTGCGCAATCCGCTACAGCGTATGATTCTCAGAATTATCTTAATTTTCAGTTGCTGGGGTCAGTATATCAAACGGTGGGGAATCTCGGAGCTAAAAATGTATATGGTAATGCAATCACGGCTTATCAAACTGCTTCCAGCTTAAATCCATTAAATCCAGGTTTAAAACTTTCTCTTGCCACTGTTTCCTTCGCTAATGGAGATACACCAGATGCGATAACTTACGCCAACCAAGCTCTTGCTTTAAATCCAGAATATGTCGATGCTTTAGTTACTCTTTCAAGAATATATCAGAGTGAGGGAAATAATAGCCAAGCCCTTACTTACGCACAAGAAGCTTTATCTCTATCTCCTAATGATCCCAACATAACCCAGTACGTAAATTCTCTAAATGGCTCTAGCTCTACTTCTACTTCAACAAAAACATCTTCTACTAACACAACTTCAACTACTCCTACGACCACTACTAAAAAATAGGAATATAAAGAATGGAGAAGATTCTACGAATTTTTACTAAAGAATCTGGAAGTGTAAATCAAGCTGCATTACTTTTGGGTTGTTTGACGTTACTTTCTCAAGTATTGGCGCTGTTTCGCGACAGGTCAATTGCTCATTTTATCGGACCTTCACCTCAACTCGATGCATATTATGCGGCCTTTCGCGTGCCGGATCTTATTTTTGTTTGCATCGCTTCACTTGCTTCAATTACCGTTTTGATTCCTTTTATTTCAGCTAAAATGTCAAACGGGAAAGTGACCAAAGAAGCTGAAAAATTTTTGGGTGATGTATTCACCGTTTTTTTTGGAGTTATGGCGGTGGTTGCCGTGATACTTTTTTTCCTGATGCCTCATTTGGTATTTTTTATCGCTCCGGGTTTTACGCCATATTATCAGGCTAAAGTTGTGTTACTTGCCAGAATAATGCTTCTTTCTCCTATTTTGCTTGGTCTTTCAAATTTATTCGGTACGATTACGCAGCTTTTCCAGAGATTTTTTATTTTTTCCCTGAGCCCAATTTTTTATAATGTGGGAATTATCATCGGCGCCGTATTTTTGTATCCTATTTTCGGTATTTCCGGTTTGGTTTATGGTGTTATCCTTGGAGCCTTGGTGCATTTTGGCATTCAAGCTGTCGCTTCGCATTATTGCGGTTTTTCTCCGAAATTTTCCTTCAATATTAATTTTAAGGAAATAAGGAAAGTGGCGCTCACTTCGCTTCCGAGGACGCTTGGGCTTGCTTTCAATAATGTAGCGGAAATCGGTATGACATCCTTTGCCTCATTTTTAACTGCAGGCTCTATTTCTATTTTTAATTTTTCTTTCAATTTACAGTCGGTTCCTGCCGCCATCGTGGGTGTTTCTTACGCCGTCGCTGCTTTTCCGACCATGGCGCGAGCGATAGGTGAGGGCAAACATGAAAAATTTAAAGAACATTTGACATCTGCATCCAGAGCGATAGTTTTTTGGTCTATTCCAGCAACTTTTCTTTTTATTGTTCTACGGGCGCAAATTGTCCGTGTGGTTTTGGGTTCCGGATCATTTTCTTGGAATGATACTCGTCTAGCTGCCGCTTGTCTGGCGATCTTCTCTGTTTCTGTTTTAGGACAAGGAATGATTTCACTTGTTTCTCGGGCTTATTACGCGAAAGGGGAAACTACACGTCCATTAATCTTAAATTTTATTTGTTCAGTTTTGATTATAGTTTTTGCTTATGTGTTTATGAAAATTTTTGAAAATGATTTAATGTTTCGATATTTTATTGAATCACTTTTGAAAGTGAACGATATTCCGGGGACAGAAGTGTTGATGTTGCCACTTGCTTATGCTCTGGGGACCACTCTCAATTTTGTCCTACATTGGATTTTTGTAAAAATAGATTTTATGCCGGGAGAGCAGTATATTGCGAAGACATTTTTCCAAAGCTTGGGCGCATCTTTTTTTCTTGGACTAGTTTCTTACTTGAGCTTGAATGTTCTTTCGCCAATTTTTGGTACGACTCGGTTTACAGGTATTTTTTTACAAGGCTTAATTTCCGGAATTCTGGGCATCATAGCCGCTATTGTTGTCCTATATCTGCTTAAAAACGAAGAACTGAAAGACCTAACAAAAACACTCAGCACTAAATTCTGGCGTGCGAAAGTTATCTCTGAATCTCAGGAAGAGCTTTAAAATATACCCTTTTTTTGGTAGAATCAAATTAAGTTTATGTCAGATAAAAAATCTTCGACACTAAGGCGCGTTGCTTCGTTATTTAAGGATCGCAAAAAAACGATTGTTTTTTTGTTTATTCTTATCGGTGCCTCTCAGTTAGCCAGTATTGCTGTGCCTTTTATCTCAAAAATTCTTATTGATTCATTGACTAATTTTATAAAAAACCGTGGAGTTTTACCTCTGGGTACCTTGATATATTGTTCCTTAGGAATTTTGATTATTACTCTTTTAGGTAACATGTTGCAATCTAATTACAATTATAATCTTTTCAAAGTAACAACTAAAATTGAGGATGATATAAGAAGTAAGGCGTTTGAAAAATATATGCGCCTTCACGCATTGTTTCATCATGGCGCATCTAGTGGACAAATTATTGGACGCATTGAAAGAGGTGCTTCTTCTTTATACAACATAATTTATGACATTGTCGGGCAGAATTTTATTCCACCCATTTTAATTTTCATAGGTGCCTTCTTTGCTCTTCTGTATTCAAATGTTTGGATAGCATTAGCAATTCTTATTCCATTTCCTATTTATATTTTAGCTACTCGTCGTATAGCTAATCAGATATATCTAATTGAACAACAATCCAACGATGCGTTTGAGGGTGTTTCCAAAGAAATGTATGACGTAGCTGGAAATGTCTTAACTGTAAAAAAATTTTCTCAAGAAGAAACAGAAACACGAAATAACTACAAAATGATGGATAGTGCACGAGTCATTCAATATGAAGCTGAGCGTCTTTGGGAGCATGTTGAAAACATACAGTCAGTCATATCTACAACTGGTCGAGTTGCGGTTTTAGGGCTTTCCGCTTGGTTTGTTTTACAAGGTTCTGCAACTATCGGTCAGTTTGTTTTGTATGTTACTTTACAGAACATGGCTTATCAGCCACTGGCGAATATAGGCTCGCTCTTTACTCGCTTGAGGAGAAATATGACACGAGTGGATCGTTTGTATACTCTTCTCGATGAACCATTTAATTTAGTTGATATGCCAGATGCTTCTGTACTAGACACTCTCAAAAAACAAATTGAATTTAAAAATGTTTCATTTTCTTATCGCGATGACAATCAGTATGCCTTAAAGGATATCAATGTTATTATTCCTTCGGGTTCTAAATATGCCTTGGTTGGCAGGTCTGGAGGTGGAAAAACCACATTCATAAACTTGTTATTGCGTTCCTATGATCCACAGTCAGGGAGTATACTTGTGGATGGTGTTGACATAAAGACAGTTACGCAAGTTAGTTTACGTAACCAAATAGCAGTTGTTCCTCAAGAGGTAGATTTGTTCTCTAGGACTGTTGCTCAAAATATTGCTTATGGTAGTGAAAATGTTTCGCAAGAACAAATTGAAAATGCTGCAAAAACAGCTTTAGCTCATGATTTTATTTTAAAACTTGAAAATGGTTATAATACTATTGTTGGAGAAAGAGGGGTAAAGCTTTCTGGAGGCGAGCGTCAACGTATTGGTATTGCTCGTGCTATCTTACGTGATCCAAAAATTTTGATTTTAGATGAGGCCACTAGTCATCTTGATACTGAAAGTGAGCAACTTATCACTCGTGCCACGGATGCTTTAATAAAAAATCGTACCTCGCTTATTATCGCACATAGACTTTCTACTGTTATTCACGCAGATAAAATTATAGTATTCAATCAAGGGAAAATAGAAGCAATTGGCACACACACCGAGTTATTAAATTCTAGTGAAACCTATGCTCGTTTACATTCTTTACAATTCAATGAGGAAGATGAAAATGAGAACGAAGAAGAAAGTTAAAATTTTATGGATTTAAAACATCCCAGTAGTAGAATAAATTCACTACGGGATAGGCATTAGAAATTTTTATGAAATTAGAAAATATAAGAAACTTTAGTATTATTGCGCACATTGACCACGGCAAAAGTACCTTGGCTGACAGAATGCTAGAAATTACTCACACGATTGAGACACGCAAGATGCGTGACCAGGTTTTGGATTCCATGGATATTGAGCGCGAGAGAGGAATCACAATTAAAATGCAACCCGTAAGAATGGAATACAAATCCGACCTCACCCCCAACCCCTCTCCTTGGCAAGGAGAGGGTGGCCAAAGGCCGGGTGAGGTATTTGTTTTAAATCTCATTGACACTCCGGGGCATATAGATTTCTCTTATGAAGTATCTCGCGCTCTAAAAGCTGTAGAAGGTTCCATTTTGCTTGTGGATTCTACGCAAGGAGTACAAGCGCAAACCCTTACGACACTCTCTATGGCGCGCGCAGGAGGGTTAAAAATAATTCCGGTGTTATCCAAAATTGATTCACCACTTGCTCGCGTGTCTGAAGTAAAAGAGGAAGTTGTTGAACTTTTAAATTGTGACCCTAGTGAAATTTTGTTGGTTTCCGGACGTACGGGTGAAGGAGTATCGAACCTTTTAGAAGAAATTATCAAACGTATTCCGGCACCGCAAGAAACCTATGAGGGGGAAAATGACTTGCGCGCTCTGGTTTTTGATTTTAAATATTCCAACCATCGGGGGGTAATAGTTTTTGTGAGAATTTTTGACGGTAAAGTTGGCAAAGGTGACAATTTGCTTTTTTGCGTTTCCGGTGAAAAATTTACCGCTCTCGAAGTTGGCACTTTTTCTCCGGAAGAAACGCCGAGAGATTTTCTTTCTGCCGGAGACACTGGTTATATCGTGACGGGTATAAAAAAACCGGGCATTGCTTCAGTCGGTGACACAATCACTATGTCTAAAAATCCGTTGCCGCCCTTTCCGGGTTATATGCAACCTTTGCCCGTGGTGTGGGCTTCAGTTTTTCCGGAGAATGCGGATGATTTTGCCGAATTAAAACTTTCCTTGGGTAAGTTGAAACTTTCTGATTCGGCTTTTTCTTACGAAGAAGAATCGAGTGGTTCGCTGGGGCGCGGTTTTCGTTGTGGCTTTTTAGGAATGCTTCATTTGGAAATTATTACCGAAAGACTGAAAAGAGAATTTAATTTAGACTTAGTTATCACCACTCCATCCATCACTTACGAGGTAACGTTAAAGAACGGAAAGAAGGAAAAAATTTATTCCCCTTATTTTTTTCCAGACGATGGATTGATAGAAACTGTTTTTGAACCTTGGGTAAATTTAAAAATTATTACTCCAGTGGAATATGTCGGTAATATTATGCAACTCTTATTTGACCACGAAGGGGAGGTGGGGGATACAGAAAATTTCGGGGATAACCGTTCTACCATTTCCATCAAAATGCCTCTTCGTGAGCTGATGCGCAATTTCTTCGACGAACTTAAAAGCACTTCTTCCGGCTACGCTTCCATCTCTTATGAAGTTGGAGAAATGCGCAAAGCAGATGTGACCAGACTTGATTTACTTGTGGCGGATGAAGTTGTGCCAGCTTTTTCCAGGGTTGTCTCTAGAAAAAGAGCTGAAACCGAAGCAGAAAAAGCCGTAGAAAAATTGGACAGCTTGTTGCCTAGGCAAATGTTTACTTTGAAAATTCAAGGTCGCGCCCTTGGACGCATCATTTCTTCCAGCACAAAAAGTGGTATGAAAAAAGATGTGACTCAACACATGTATGGCGGGGATATTACTCGAAAAATGAAACTTCGCGAGAAACAGAAAAAAGGAAAAAAGAAGATGAAAGAGCGTGGCAAAGTAAATATCTCACAAGATGTGTTCCTAAAAATGATGCGAGCTGGAGAAAAATAAAACAAGTTTTTCTGGGACTCCGCAGAGCGACAGCTCGAGGATGGAGTAAATTTTTCAGCAGAAAAATTACGACCCGGAAAAACTTGTTTTATTTTCCCCTCGCATTACTGAGGTCTAAAACTAGGGATGTAAAGTAAAATCATTCCAAGCACCATTAAAATACTTAATATCATCCAAATAATTTGAATTTTCTTTTGATGTTTTTTATTAAAAAGCATATACTTAATATATCACCCGGTAGTGAGACTTGGCAAGGTCTTTAAAAGACGCGCTTTGTGCGTTGCCAAGTTCTACTACCGGGATCATATTATGAGAAATTTTCAACGCAAAAGAGTTTGGAGAGATGTTTTTCAATCTAAGCCATTCTTAGTACTCTTGGGAATAATAATATTGTTTTTTGCCTGGAATATCTGGGGTTTATGGAATAAAATGCAAGATACGGAAAAGAATAAAAAAATTGCAGAGAATCAGATTACTGCCATGGAGCAACAAAAAGAAAAATTAACATCAGACATAAATAATCTAAATACCGACCAAGGTAAAGAAGAAGTTTTTCGGGAAAATTATGGTTTAGCAAAAGCAGGGGAAAGTGAAATTGTGGTTTTGGATGACAACACCCCTCCGCCACCGCCACCCGCACCTATCGGCTTTTGGGGATGGTTTAAGAATTTGTTTAAATAAAATATCGGGAGTATAATAAACCCATGAAAATCGCATTTTTTGAGGTTCCAAAATCAGAACAAGCTGTTTTTTTGGAACTTTTAGCCGGCGTAGATATTTCTATTAATGAAGAAAAATTAAGCGAAAGCAATCTGGAACTTGCCAAGGATGTAGACGTTGTCTGTGTTTTTACCAATTCCGTCATAACAAAAGAAATTATCGATGGCTTGCCAAATTTAAAGGCGATTATCACGCGCTCTACCGGATTCGACCATATCGATGTCACTTATGCCAACAGTAAAAATATAAAAATCTGCAACGTGCCGGCTTATGGTTCCGAAACGGTGGCCGAATTTACTTTTGCCTTAATTTTGACTTTATCCAGAAAAACGAGAGAAGCAATTTTATCTTTGAAAGAAAATAGAGATTATACTGTTCCCGTAAATGTGCAAGGTTTTGATTTAAGCGGAAAAACGCTGGGAGTCGTCGGCACCGGGAAAATCGGCAAAAATGTTATTCACATCGCGCGTGGCTTTGGTATGAATGTAATAGCTTATGATTTATATCCGGATTTAGCATTTGCCAAAGAAAATAATTTTATCTACAAAAGCTTGCCGGAAATTTTGGCACAGTCCGACATTGTCACACTTCATGCGCCTTACACAAAAGAGAATCATCATTTAATCAACAAAGAAAATATTTCTTTGTTTAAAAAAGGAGCTTACTTGATCAATACTGCTCGTGGAGAATTGATTGAAACTGACGCGCTGGTTGTTGGTTTGGAGGATGGCATAATCGCTGGTGCCGGTTTGGACGTATTAGAAGGAGAACGAGCAATAAAAAAAGGAGACAATGTGCCGATGCTTGATCTGCCAAACGTCGTCATGACTCCGCACGTTGCCTTTGATACGGTGGAAGCAGAGATGAGAATTATTCACACGACAGTAGACAACATTAAGAATCTTATTTCCGGCACACCGATTAATTTAGTCCCAGTAGTAGAGCAAAGCTCACTACGGGATAAATAAAATGATTAAAAATTTTGATGAACTGGCGACAACTCCAAATCGTAAGCTAGCATTGCAAATAATAGAAGCTGGACTTGATGCTATCAGCACGGAAGAAGTCATAAGCTCTTCGGTTTCTCTGCAAGGAGAAGTTTTGTGTATCAAAGGAGAGCAATTCGATTTAACAAAATTTAAAAATATAAAAGTTGTTGGTTTCGGAAAGTCTTCCTGCAAGGCGGCGCTCACGTTGGAAAAAATTTTGGGAGACAAAATTACAGCTGGGGCTGTGGTGGGTTTGGAAAAAGTTGATTGCAAACGCATTGAAACTTTTGCGGGTACCCACCCAAGACCTTCCGAGGTAAACGCTCAAGCTGGAATAAAGATATATGAAACAATTAAAGATTCTACGGAAAATGATTTAATTATTGTTTTAGTCTCTGGTGGTGGATCTTCACTACTTTGCTGTCCCGAAAGAGAATGTGAACAAGGAGTTGCCCTGTATAATAGCTTCTTGAAAACGGGTGGCACAATCTCGGAAATGAATACTGTCAGAAAACATTTATCACTTCTAAAAGGCGGGGGATTGGCTAAAGTTGCTTATCCTGCAACGATTATTGGGCTTGTTTTTTCCGATATTCCTGGAAATTCTTTTGAGAATGTTGCTTCTGGTCCAACTTATAAGGACAATACAACTATTACCGACGCGCAAAAAATTATTACAGAAAATAACTTGGGAAATTTTGAATTAGTAGAGACACCAAAGGAAGATAAATATTTTGAAAAAGTTCACAACTTCGTCCTCGTTTCAAATACCACTGCGATTAATGCCATGGCGAAGAAATCGGAAGAGCTTGGTTTACAAGTAAATATTGTTTCTACAGAACTTTATGATGAAGTTGATAGAGCGCTCGAAAAAATATTTACGAATTCTCCCGACGTTGGACATCTACTAAAGCAGGTGTCCAACGTCGGTCCAATCTCTGTAACTCTAGCAGCAGGCGAGCCGAGTGTTGTGGTACCCAAAAATGCGGGACAGGGAGGCAGGAATTTACATATGGGACTAGAAGCCATAAAAATGAAATTAGTCGGGGATGATTCGGTGTTTATTTCCTTTGCATCTGATGGCATGGACAATAGTGATATGGCCGGAGCAGTGGTAGATAAAGAAACGATAGAGAAAGTTGAAAAATTGGGATTAGATGTGAATGATTATGCAACTCGTTTTGATTCCTATAATTTTTTTCAAAAGACCGGCGATTTGATTATGACCGGTCCGACCGGCGCTAATGTTTCGGATTTGATGATATTGCTTACTAAGAAATAGGAAGTGGATAATTCTCCAGACGTTGGACGTCTGTAAGCTTACAGACGTCCAACGTCTGGAGCTCCATGGAACTATTCTTTACCCACAGCCTCTCTAATATTTTTATATCCGTCCTTTTTAAGAAGTTTTACGAGGCCGAGGTTTATGTCGCTAATTACTTGCGGACCTTCAAATATCATGCCTGTAATAAGCTCTACGAGCGTTGCTCCAGCTTTTATCTTGCGATAAGCATCACTTGCATTAAACACTCCACCACAGCCAACAATAATCAATTTATTGCCACAGGTTTTATAAGCCAGAGATATCAATTCGTTGGATCTTTTTTCGGTTGGTTTTCCGCTAAAATTACCTTTAGTAAAACGTGCCACTTCTGCTGGATCAAGAGATTGATCTTTTTTATTCTTTTGCAAATTACCAAAGACAACAGCCGTGACCGGATATTTTACAATAACTTTAAGCATTTCGAGAATCTCGGAATCGGTTTTATCTATTGGCATTTTTATAAACAACGGTTTACTTAGTTTATTTTTTGTTACAGCCTTCAAAAGTTCCTCCAGATTATTTGACGAATAAAATTCTACGCTAACCTGTAAATTTGGACAGCTAATATTTAATTCATAATAGCCAAAAGGAATTTTTGAAATTTCTGCCGCCTCAAATGTTTTTAAAATATCCAAGACAGCTTCTTCTTGACTGGAGATAGCTAGAGTATTTGTCACACCAACACTTAGTCCGGTTGGTATTTCAAAATGTGCTTTGTTGAGTTTTTCCAAAGTTTTCTGAATGCCAAGATTTTTGAATCCCTTGTTAACTAAAAGTGAACGTGATTTAGGTAATCTTCCGAGTCTGGGTTTTGTATTTCCTTCATATGGATTATTGGTAATAGTTCCAATTGTTTCAAAACCAAAACCGACACAAGGCATAGTTTGCGTCAGGTTACCCTCGTAATCAAAACCAGCCGCAAGTCCTATGGGATTTTTAAAATTTAAACCGACAATATTTTGTTCCAAAGATGAGTTTTTGTAATTAAAAAAGGAACTCGTTATTTTTTTGGTAATTATAGATTTACCTATAATCTGTCCGATTTGAATGAAAGAATCATGAATGTTTTCCGCGTCAAAACAAAACAAAATGGGCTTTAAAATCCAAACATAGAAATCCCGAATCAGCTGATTTCGAGTTTTAGTTAGAAAATACTTCATTTGTTCATAGTAGCAAAAATGTGGTAAAATTAAAAGCATGATAAACGATGAGCCAAAATTTCTAATTAGTAAAATTTTGGCGGAAGAGATAAAAGACTCACGCGGAAATCCTACAATGAAGGTAACAGTATGGTCAGGTGATGTATCTGATAGTTTTTCGGTGCCATCTGGAGCGTCTACCGGAGTTCACGAAGCGCACGAATTACGAGATGCTGATGGTAAAGGCGTAAAAAATGCAATTGAGAAAGTGAACCATAATATTTCTTCGGTTTTGCTTGGAAAAGATATTTTAAATCAAAACGAAATAGATAAAACTATGATTGAACTAGACGGTACCCCAAATAAAGATAATTTGGGCGGTAATTCGATGATTGGAGTTTCTATCGCTTGCGCGAAAGTTGCCGCAAAGGTTTCCGGAGTTGAAACTTATGAATATTTAAGAACGCTTGCAGAAGTCAAACCGTCGCGCAGAGCACCTTTTCTTTTTATGAACTTGCTTGAGGGCGGCAAACATACCAGCAATATTTTAGCTTTCCAAGAATATCTTGTCGTTCCCAACACAGAAGATGTTTCCGAAGCTGTTGATATCGGAATAAAGATACAAAATACTTTAAAAAAAATAATAATAGAAAAATTCGGGTCTGTTGTTTTGGGCGATGAAGGTGGTTTTGCGTTAAAAATTACAGATGTCCGAAAGCCCTTTCTTTTTTTAATTGAGGCTGTAAAAGAAAATAATTTACAGGGTAAAGTTAGGTTTTCCATAGATGCAGCCTCTTCATCTTTTTTTACAAACGGAATGTATAAAGTTGATGGGAAAGAAATACCAGAGGAAGAATTGATGGATATTTATAATTCTTTAGTAAAGGAATTTAATTTATTTTCCATTGAAGATCCGTTCGACGAGGAAGATTTCGATAGTTTTGGAAAGTTAAAAGATGAAAACAAGAATTTATTTATAGTAGGAGACGATTTAACCGTTTCGAACCAAATGCTTCTTAAAAAGGCGATAGAAAAAGGAAGTATTAATGCAATGATTATCAAGCCCAACCAAATCGGCACCCTTTCTGAAACGCTCGAAACAATGAAATTAGGAAGGGAAAACAATATTGAGTTGATAGTTAGTCACAGGGGAGAAGAGACTACTGATGATTTTATCGCTGACCTTGCTTTTGCTTTTAATTGTTTTGGAATGAAGGCTGGCTCTCCCTTAAAACCGGAAAGAATGGTAAAGTATAAAAGGTTAGAAAAAATTACCCGCCAAAGGACGGGCTAGCTAATTATTAATAACAAACTCCGATCCAGATCGGAGTGCAAAATATTTTATGGCAGAAGCAAAAGAGACAAACAGAGTTTTTGTGAAGTGGTTTAATGAGGTGGGAATTGTTGATGTTCCTTCCGTCGGAGGGAAAAACGCTGCTCTCGGAGAAATGTTTAGGAACCTTGTGCCACTTGGTGTGAATGTCCCGGACGGTTTTGCTTTGACTGCCGATGCATATCGTCATTTTTTTAAACAAACAGGTTTAGATGAAAAAATAAAAAATATCCTTGCCGATTTAAATACAAAAGATATTCGTAATTTGCAAACCCACGGGAAAAAAGTTCGCGAAGAAATTTTGAAAGCTGATTTGCCAGACGATCTAAATGATGCGATTACGGGAGCTTATGCTCTTTTGGAACAAAAATACGGAAAAAATAGAGATGTTGCTGTGCGTTCTTCTGCCACAGCGGAAGATTTACCTGGTGCCTCTTTTGCCGGAGAACAAGAAACTTTTCTGAATGTGCAGGGGATTGCAAATGTCCTGATTGCGACAAAAAAATGCATTGCCTCGCTTTTTACCGATCGGGCTATTTCTTACCGACAAGACAAAGGATTCTCGCATTTTGACGTGGCACTCTCAGTCGGTATCCAATGCATGGTGCGTTCGGATAAAGCTTCTTCCGGTGTCGCTTTTACAATTGATACAGAAACAGGTTTTGATAAAGTTATTTTAATCAACGGCATTTATGGACTCGGCGAATTTATCGTGCAAGGTGAAGTGATTCCCGATGAATTTATAATTTTTAAACCATCTTTAGATAATGGAGTTAAGAGTCCGATTATTGCAAAAAACATCGGACAAAAAAATATCAAACTTGTTTATGCGAGAAATGGAACCAAAAAAGAAAAAGTTCCGTTATTGGAACAACAAAAATTTTCTATTACGGACGAAGAAGTTATTAAGCTCGGAAAATGGTGTTATGAAATAGAAAAATATTTTTCAAAAAAAGATGGTCATTATCAACCGATGGATATTGAGTGGGCCAAGGATGGTAAAACCGGTGAACTTTTTATCGTTCAAGCCAGACCGGAAACCGTCGCTTCAGTCCAAGACAAAAATGTACTGAAAGAATATAAATTACAAAAAACTTCCAAGATTTTGGTGAGTGGTATTGCTGTCGGCGCGAGGATTGGTAGCGGAGCGGTGCGTGTGTTGCATAATGCAAAACAAATTTCTTCTTTTAAAAAAGGGGAAGTGTTAGTGACAGAAATTACCGATCCGGACTGGGAGCCAATTATGAAAATTGCCAGCGCTATTGTCACAGATAAAGGTGGGCGTACTTCTCACGCAGCTATCGTGTCGCGTGAACTTGGTATTCCTTGTATTGTCGGCGCTGATGTTGCTACTAAGGTATTGAAAAATGGCAAAGGAGTGACAGTCGATGCATCTGGTAAAGTAGGTAATGTCTATGAAGGCATAATTCCATTTACCATAGAAGAACATCATCTGGACAAAATACCAAAAGCACCCACAAAAATAATGGTTAATATTGGCTCTCCAGATGAAGCCTTCAAGAATTATTACTTACCAGTGGAAGGTGTCGGCCTAGGAAGACTGGAATTTATTATTGCCTCACATGTTCGTTTTCATCCAAATGCTTTGATTGATTATAAAAAATTAAAGGCAGGCAAGAAAACTTCTTACATCACCAAACTATTAAAAGAAATTGACCGTCTGACTCCTTTGTATAAAGACAAGGCTCAATTTTATGTAGATGAACTTGCGTTAGGAATCTCCAAAATTGCGGCGACATTTTATCCGCATCCGGTGATTATTCGTTTTTCTGATTTCAAAACAAATGAATATCGCACACTTTTGGGTGGAGATTTGTATGAACCCCACGAAGAAAACCCAATGATTGGTTGGCGTGGAGCCTCTCGTTATTATGACCCAAAGTTTAAAGATGCTTTTGCTTTAGAGTGTAGAGCGATGAAAAAAGTTCGCGAAGAAATGGGCTTTACCAATGTTGTGCCAATGATTCCATTTTGCCGAACGCCCGAAGAAGGGAAGCAAGTAATTGAGGTGATGAAAACAAATGGGTTAGATAGGGCGCAGGACCAAAGTCTAAAAGTTTACGTTATGTGTGAAATTCCTTCAAACATTCTTCTTGCAGACCAGTATTTGGAAATTTTTGACGGTATGTCAATCGGCTCGAATGATTTAACGCAACTTACCCTGGGTCTTGATCGTGATTCTGGAATTGTGACTCACATTGCCAACGAAAACAATGACGCAGTGAAAAAACTTATTGCCGAGATTATTCACAAATGCAAAGATAAAAATAAATACATCGGTATTTGTGGTCAGGCGCCTTCGGACTATCCGGATTTCGCCAAATTCCTCGTTTCTGAGGGTATTGAAAGCATGTCGCTCAATCCGGACACGGTCATCAAGATTATTATGGCGCTCACTAGTAATTAATATATTTATGGAAAATCTAGGGCATCCTATTAAAAACATAGAAAACCCTTATAGTAAACTTGAACAAAAGTACAATGTGCCTATTGTTGATGTAATAAGACACGGTGAAACTAAACGTAAACAAGATTTTGCTAGTTTTCACGATGCTTCGCTTCTTGACGTAGACAATTCTGGTTTTAAGTTGGACGCAGAACACTTAGATTTAGACGATAAAGGAATTGCTGGTATTGAAGTGACTGCCAATCAGCTCGCTGATTTGATTAACAAGGAAAAAGAAGTCATTCTAATTGTGAGTTCTCCTGCGTGGAGGACTCATTCTTCGGCCTTGGTCTTGGAGAAAGTGTTAAGAGAAAGAGGAGTCAACATCTTAACCGAAGAGAAAAAGCTTAAATTTTTCAAAGAGATAAATCAAAATTCATCTTTTTTTGAAAAAATTATTAAAAGAGATTTTGGCGATAATGAACAAACAAAAGAAGTTATAAAAGATTATAAAGAAAAAGGATACAAAGAAGGTTTCAAGAGTGCTGAAAAAATTTTAGGTGTAAACAGAGAAGAGATTGAAAAAAAGATGGATGAAGCTGAAACTTCATCTTTCCAAAAATTCTTACGTCATATTACTAATATTCATCATTGGCTTAATCCTGAAACCATAGCAAGCTTAAAAGGAAAAAAATTAAGAATAGTTGTGTTTGCTCACGAGGAGACTACGCGTGGTTTTATTGAAAAAAATATGCCAAGCGGAACTACGTCTCAGGAAAAAGGTCAGATTTTAGAAATTACTCCTTAAAAAACTAGTGCGGGATGCGGGAATCGAACCCGCGTCTCAACCTTGGGAAGGTCGCATCATACCACTAAACTAATCCCGCATGTGGTGTTAAACACTCGGTGTTTAACAAACAGTAAAAAACTTTAATCTAACCAGTCTAATTCTTCTTTTAGTGTTTTGGCTGTGCTTGTTTGTACAAACTCAGCGTATTCTTCCTTATTTTTAAATTGCTCAATGATTATATCAAAAACAAGTAGTTCTTCAAATCTATTATTTTTTATAAAATCTTGATAACTTGACCATGGATAATTGCTTTCCTTATTAATCCATTCTTTTAATTCTCTAGGATTTCTGTGTATATAGGTAGACAAATATAAAAGTTGATTATTGTTTTCTACATGTACTGCCTTGTATGGTCCCTGGAAAAGGTGTCCCGATTTATTATATTTTGTATTGTAATATTTAGTGTAGCTATTTAAAACTCTTTGCATATATCTAGCTATTCCACTTTCCTCAACTTCTTTGAGAATTATGTGAAAGTGGTTTGGCATTAAACAAAAAGATACAAGTTCTACGAACCGTTCTTTTATAATTTTTTCCTTATCAGTGTTAAACACCGAGTGTTTAACAAAATCTTTAATTGGACGACTTATATTTAAAAGAGTTACGGGGGATTGAAAATATAAAATTAAAAAAAGAAATCTTGCTCGATCTGCATTACTGTTAAAGATTGTTTGTTTGTTTACTCCACGATTAAAGATATGGTAATACTCTCCTGGTGCAATTTTTATATTTCTCATAATTACATTATACATTATTTAAAAACTGTTAAACACTCGGTGTTTAACAGTTGGCTGAATGTGGTATAATAACCTAAATGAAAAAACAAAAAGAAATTGATTGGATTTTCTTTGATGTTGGGGGTGTAATAACAGATGATAGAGAATCTGAAGAATTAAGAAAACAAATTGATTTTGAGATTTTACGCGAATATGATAACTCTATTACTCGCAAGATGGTTGACAGTGCTTTTATCTTAGGGAGTAGTACTGTTGGAGGTACTGATGATAATTTGATAAAAATTATTATTCAAAATAGAAGTGAAGCAGATAAATTAATAAATAAAGTTCGTTCACTGAAAGCAGAACACTGGCCGACAATGAAAGATTTTGCCTATCGGTCGCCAATTATGCCAGATGCTCTCAGTGTGGTAAAAGAACTGAGTAAATTGTATAAGTTGGGTATCATTGCCAACCAACCTCATGAAACCATAGAGAGACTTGAGCAAGCTGGATTATCAGATTATTTTGAAAACATAGGAATTTCGGCAAAAAAGGGGTTACACAAACCCGAAATAAGCTTTTTTGAATCTATTCTTGAGGAAGTTGGTGCAGATCCAAAAAGATCAGTTATGATTGATGACAATATCGAACGTGGATTACAACCAGCAAAAAAACTAGGAATGAAGACAGTATGGTTTGATCCAGGTATAAAAAGAAGTGTTCCTGAGTG
The DNA here is from genome assembly GCA_963832025.1 of Candidatus Nomurabacteria bacterium. Lineage (GTDB taxonomy): Bacteria > Patescibacteriota > Minisyncoccia > Phycocordibacterales > UBA9973 > UBA9973. The sequence goes on along the minus strand of CAWHSF010000002.1, from coordinate 15,137 downwards.
GGTAGACTATAAAATAACGACATTTAAAGAACTTTTGTCTATATTATAGCACACTTGACAAGTATGCTATAATGGAACTATTAGAAAGTAATATAAAAAAGTAATGCAAAATACAACACAAAGCGTAACAATTTATTCAACACCATCATGTCATTTCTGTCACATGGCGAAAGATTATTTTAAGGAAAATAATATCGCTTATACCGAATACGATGTAGCCAGCGATATGGAAAAAAGAAAGGAAATGGTGGAAAAAAGCGGACAAATGGGTGTGCCGGTTATTATAATTGGCGACAAACTAACCGTTGGTTTCAACAAGCCTAAAATAGCGGAGCTACTTGGACTTTAATCTATTTCTAAGTTACTATTCGTTTAAGCCCTCGTAGTTCAACGGATAGAACAGTTCCGTCCTAAGGAATAGATGTAGGTTCAATTCCTGCCGAGGGCACATGCAGAATTTAGAAATATATTAATTATTATAATGCAAGAAACACAACCAGAGAGAAGAATTGTAAATGAGGAGGGTAGAGCTACATATAAAAAATTTCAAGAATCAATTGAAATCGGTTCTTGTGTTGCAAAAGATTTACGTCAAGCTTTGAGTAGTGGGGCAGTTACCCAGGAACAGTTCGCTAAACTGTCAATTTTGCTCGCAGAGAAACTAGAAAAGATGGTCAATGTTGACTACCTAACACAAATATTAAATCGTACTTCGTTAAAACCTAATTTAGACAAATTAACCAAAGAGTTGAATAATCCTAGTATTGAAAAACGCAAAGCACCCATAAAAGCAATTGAGGTTATTTTTGGAGATATTAAAAAATTTAAAATATTAAATGATACATATCTACACTCGACAGGGGATCAAGCACTTAAAAAACTTGCCATACGGCTTGAGGATTCAGTAAAAAGAGGAGATATGGCTTTTAGAGTTGGTGGTGACGAATTTGTTTTATTACTGCCAGTAACTGATGACAATCCTATGTTGTTAGAATCTATTTTTGAAAGAATAAAAAATAATGTAAATAATAATTTATCAGTTACCGTTGATGGTAAGGATATCTTATTCGAAATTTCCATGGGATATCAGATTATTAATAAAGGAAGTATAATTACTGCTGAGAAAATACTAGATATGGCTGATAAAAAAATGTATGAAGCTAAAGGAGGTTCTAGAGAAATTGCAGCTTAAATCCCTTTTATTTTTCTTAATATTATGCTAAATTGTATCCATGGATCCTGAATCCAAGAAACTCCTAGAGGAGACTTTTAAATTAGAGCAAGATAATAATAAAATATTGCGTTCCATGAAGCGTTCAATGCTCTGGGCTAGAGTTATGAACGTCATCTATTGGTTGATTATCATCGGTATATCAGTCGGAGCATTTTATTTTATTCAACCTTACTTTAATAAAGTATTGGACTTATATAATTCAATTTCAGGAGCAAAACAAAGCACGAATACTACTGACAGTAGTTCTTTTCAGGACTTATTGAAAAAATTATAAAAAATATGCCTGGGTAGCTCAGTAGTAGAGCGTTCCCCTGAAGAGGGACAGGTCGGGTGTGCGATCCACCCCCCAGGCACAAAAACAAAAAAACAACATCACAAAGTTCTTTATATAGACTTTACTTTGATACTGCTCTTTTTCTCCTTATCCACTTTTCTTATTTTTACTGTCAACAATCCGTGTTTTTCCGTGGCATCCACTTCTTCTGGTTCTACCTCTGCCGGCAGTGATACGGTGCGAGAAAACTTTCCCCAATAAAGTTCCTTAGTGAAATAATTTTCTTCATCAATAGTTCTAGATTCCTCACGTTCTCCGCGAATAGTCACCACATCTCTCGAAACTGATATTTCCAAATCCTCGGGTCTAACTCCGGCCACCATCGTTTGCAAGATTATATCAGTTGGTGTCTGGTAAACATCTATGGATAATTCCGCTTCTTCGTTTTCTTCTTCAATCCAATTATTTTCTTGTTCCTTTTTATTACCGACACTCTTTACGCCTTTGACCACATAATCTCTTCGGGTGTCTGTCTGTTCATCGTCTGCACTCATACTGCCAGTCAATCTCTCAAAAAAACTTCTTTTTTTATTTTCCATATGTTTATTTTAGTTAATATATAAAAATTATTTTTTAAACTATCCCACTCATTCTTCTAACTTTTTCAAAAATTAACATGATGATTATTGTGACGACCCATAGAAATGCAAAAACTTCTAATTCATTTCCATTGTTCTTCATTATAAAAAAATTAAAGGCACTATGCAAGGATATAGCAACCACAAAGCCCACAAATAAAAACCACTTTCTGCCCAGTTCTTTCATAAAGAACGATAAACCGATGGCTATTCCGATGGTTCCGCTGGTTATAGTGTGCAAAAGATTAGCACCTAAGAATCTGAGCTCTCCTAGAGAAGTAGCATTGAGTAGGGCCTGTGTGGCACTGCTAGTTGATAACGGATTAATCAAAAATAGAGTATTTTCCAATGCAGCAAAGCCTAAAGCTGCAGTAAGCATGTAAATTGGCCAATCTATAGGTCTATTGGCTCTGTTTGTTTTATATATTATTACAAAGACGGCAAGATATTTTAATATTTCTTCCGCGCTGGCCCACAAGATGACCTGCCCTGTATTTGAACTTATGTGTACTTGTATAAATTTTTCAACAGGTAAAACCACTATGACAGAGAGCATTCCCATAAGAAAAACTATGGTAAGTAGGGTATTTGGCTCCGAATCTCTTTCTTCTTTTAACCAAAACCAAAGCCATAAAAGAGATGGAACAATTCCACCCAAAAACGCTATGACTAAAATTTGTGGATTGTTTGTTATATTGGCCATTTTTCTACCATTAAAAGACTATCCTTTTTGGGTTCGCCAGAGGAACGGGCAGGCATCATCGACCAAATTTCTTCTGTGATAAATGGCATGAAAGGATGCAGTGCTTTAAGTAGTGTAATCAAATGCGTTTGAAGAAGTGCTTTGGCAGAATCGGTTTTATTTTCCAATTTTTTCTTAGAGCGCTCAATGATTATATCGGCAAAAGTATGCCAGAAATAATGGTAGAGTTTTTCGGCAACAATGTAGAATTTATATTCGTCCATTTCTTTAGTGATTTCTTTCAGTAAATTTTTAAGTTCTTCGTCTGATTTTTTATCTTCCTCGTCGTAAACCGGATTTTCTGGCATCATGAAATCTTTTGTGTTGTCTAAGACAAATCGAGTAGCGTTCCAGATTTTGTTTGAAAATTTGCTATATGCTTTCACTTTTTGAATGTCGAATTTTCCATCTGCTCCCGGACCAATTCCAATGATGGTAGACATGCGAATAGCGTCGGCGCCGTATTCATTTATAATTTCAATCGGATCTACTCCGTTATCTAATGATTTACTAAATTTTTGTCCTTTAGCATCCCGAAGAATTCCGTGCAAGTAAACTGTTTCAAATGGAATTTCATTCATTATATATTGGGACATTAAAATCATTCGTGCAACCCACATAAATAAAATTTCATATCCGGGATTTATTACACTTGTCGGGTGAAAGTTTTTTAAATCCGGCGCACTTGTGTCAGGCCAACCAAGAGTGGAAAAAGTCCACATACCCGAGGAAAACCATGTATCTAGTGTGTCTTCATCTTGTACCCAGCCAGCTTCTTTGGGTGCATTGATTCCGCAATAGATTTCTTTGTCTTTATACCAAACAGGGATTCTATGTCCATACCATATTTGGCGGGAAATACACCAATCGTGTAAATTTTCAATCCAGTTGAAGTAAACTTTCTCAAAATGTCTAGGAATAATTTTTATTTTTTCTTCTCGCACTGGTTCGAGCATCAACTCTTTAAGAGATTTATTTTTTCTCAATGGAATTTTTTTGTTCACATCGACAAACCACTGCAACATTATTTGCGGTTCAATGATTCCGCCAGAACGTTCTGCTGTGGCAACTCTATTTACATAATTTTCGTCCACCGAAACAAGCAGTCCTTTTGCTTTTAGTTTTTCAACAATTTTTTCTCTTGCATCGGTAATTTTCATTCCAGAAAATTCTTGTGCAATGGGAAGTAATTTTCCATACTGGTCTATGATTTGTTCTTTATCTAATTTAAATTTTTCAGCCAGAGCAAAATCTTCGTGTGAATGCCAAGGCGTGATTGTCATTACGCCTGTGCCGAATTCCATATCAATTATTTCGTCCTTGATTACTGTCGCTTCAACTGGGCCATTAATCCATTCTAGTTTTATTTTATCTCCATGTTTCCAATTTTTATATCTTTTGTCATCTGGGTGCATGACCACGTATTTGTCACCGAATTTTGTTTCTGGGCGTGCGGTGCCAATTTCAAAAGGTCCATATTTGAAGGTGTAAAATTTTCCCTTACGCTCTTCGTAAACGATTTCATCATCAGAGATGACGGTTTGACCTTTTGGGTCCCAATTGACCATTCTATTTCCGCGATATATAAGACCATCGTTATACATTTGCTTAAAAGCAGTTCGAACAGCCAAATTTCTTTTGTCATCCAAAGTGAAAGCTTCACGAGACCAGTCTAAGGAAGCTCCAACTTTTCGGAGTTGTTTTACTATAGTTTTTCTACTGTCATCGACAAAAGCATCAACGCGTTCTAAAAATTTTTCTCTTCCAATATCTTTTTTTCTCAAACCCTCTTTTTCTAGCATTTTTGTAACTTTTGAGTCGGTAGCTATGGCTGCATGGTCGGTGCCTGGTAGCCATAAAGTTTTCTTGCCACTCATTCGGTTGTAACGTATCATCGTGTCTTGCATCGAGTGTTCAAGTACATGTCCCAAATGAAGAACTCCAGTAGCGTTCGGAGGTGGAAGAACTATTGAAAAATATTTTGCATCAGATTTTATAATGCCTTTTTCAATACAAACATCGGGATTAAAAAAACCGCTTTCTTCCCAAAGCTTGTATATTTTTTCTTCGGTATTTTTAGGGTCGTAAGGTTTGAGCAGCTTCTCATTCATTCCTAAATAATATCATAAAGTATAAGTATTTTCTACTTTAGGCGCAGATTGCCGTCGGCTTTTATGCTGTTCAATCGAGGAACCTTCCCATGCCTGCCGGCAGGCAAGTTTTTGTTTTTTATATAGTTTAAATATCCGGCAATGCCAATCATTAATGAATTGTCTCCGGTTAATTCTTTTGGCGGAAGCATGAGTTTAACTTTAGAGCTTTTTGTCATTTTTTTCATTTCACTGATTAAGTATCTATTTGCCGAAACGCCACCAGCTACGATGAGAGTTTTGATTTTATGTTTTTCAATTGCTTTTGCTGTTTTGTAAACAAGGCATTCAATGGCTGCGTTTTCAAATTCTAAAGCAATTTTATTTTTTGTTTCTTCGCTTAAATTTTTTATACCGCCCAAATCTCTTATCAGGTAAAGCACGGCGGTTTTTAACCCGGAATACGAAAAGTCAAAATTTTTACTGTGAAGCATGGGACGCGGAAGGGAAAAAGAAAATAAACTTTTCGGGGACTCCGGAAGGCGACGGCCTGAGGATTGACTAAATTTTTCAGCAGAAAAATTAGGACCCCGAAAAGTTTGATTTTCTTTTTCCCTTAATCTTTCCGCTTCTGCTAGTTTTGAAATTTCTGGACCGCCTGGGTAGGGAAGTCCGAGCATTCTAGCCACTTTATCGAACGCTTCTCCGACGGCATCGTCCAAAGTTTGCCCAATGATTGTATAAGCCAAAGGCTTTTTTATTAAGACCAATTCTGTATGTCCACCGGAAACCAAAAGTGCCAACGTTGGATTTTTCGTTTTTGAAGTTTTGAATTTTTTCTTATTGCCGAAAACCGAAAATACGTGACCTTCCATGTGATTTACCGGCATGATTGGCACGTCCCATTTTTTTGCCAGTTCTTTCGCAAAGACAATTCCTGTCCAAAGCGCTGGTTCTAGCCCTGGCCCAGAGGTCACGGCAATAAGGTCTACTGGCTTTTTCTTTTTACTTAGCTTAGCTTCCTTTAAGGTTTTTTCCAAAACAATCGGTAAGTTTTTTATGTGTTCTCTTTTTGCTAAAGCAGGGAAGACGCCACCATAAGGAATGTGGGTTTTAATTTGCGAAGCGATATTGTCCGCTAAAACCTTAAAAGAAGCGTTTGTTACGCCTCCCGTAGCCTCCAAGATGCTTATGCCTGTGTCATCACAGCTTGTTTCAATACTTAAAATTCTCATAAAATAAGTGCGCGATACAGGATTCGAACCTGTGACCTACCCCACGTCAAGGGGTCGCTCTACCAACTGAGCTAACCGCGCAATGCTTATTTATAGCATTTTTGACTCGATTCTTTCAAGAGCAAGGATGAATGCGCCCATGCGGAGATAGGTTTTGTTTTCTTGTGCTTTTTTAAATATATTTTGTGCAGCGTCATTCATCATCGGCAAAAGTTTGTCGAAGACTTCTTTTTCCGTCCAGTGTTCATTTTTTAAATTTTGGTCCCATTCGAAATAAGAAACTGTCACTCCGCCGGAATTTGCCAAAATATCTGGTACAACAGGAATTCCTTTTTTAAATAAAATTTCGTCCGCCTCAGGATTAATCGGACCGTTGGCAAGCTCCATGATTGCCCTGGCTTTTATCTTCTCAGCATTTTCGCCAGTTATGACATTTTCAAAAGCTGCCGGAATCAACAGGTCGCAGGGAAGTTCTAAAAGTTCTTCGTTGGTAATATCTTGCGCTCCAGGAAAATTTTTTAAGCTACCTGTTTGTTTTTTGTGAGTCTCAACTTTTTCTAAATCAAGTCCATTTTCATTTACAATGGCGTTTTTTGAATCAGATACAGCAATTACGGTGTGTCCATTTTTAGCAAAGATACGGGCTGCGTTTCCGCCGACATTTCCGAAACCTTGAATCGCTACTGCGCATTTCTCTGGGAGTTTGATTTGTTTTCTTAGTGCTTCGAATACATAAAATCCACCCAGTCCGGTGGCTTCTCCACGTCCTTCAGAGCCACCGATTTCAATCGGTTTGCCTGTAAACCCCGCACCAAAATTTTTTAGCCACTCTTTGTCTTGTGGGTTTGTATATTTTAGTGAAATTTGGTGCGGGGCAGGCGTAGCTTCTTGTTTTTCATAACCATTTATTTTTGCCATTTCATCCGTCATCCAAGCCATTATTTCGGGAGTAGTATTTACGTCCGGAGCTGGCACATCTTTGCGCGGCCCCAAGATGTCAGAAAGTTTTTTTACCCACCCTCGAGAAAGCCGTTCTAGCTCACCCTTCCCTAATTTTTTCGGGTCAACGGTTATTCCACCCTTGCCCCCACCCATCGGTATGCCTGCGACTGCACATTTGAGTGTCATCCAAAAGGCGAGCGCTTTCACCTCGTTTATTTCCGTATCAGCGTGGTATCGGATTCCTCCTTTGTAGGGCCCTAAGGTATTGTTATATTCCACTCTATAACCTTCAAATATTTTTAAAGAGCCGTTGTCCATTTTTACGGGAATGGAAATTCTGATATCTCGGTCGGGTTGTTTTAAACGATTTATAAACTCTGCGTTAAACTTTTTTATCTTGGCGACTTTTTCTAGTTGCGCCATCGCGTTTTGATAAGGGTTTTGCATGTTGCTATGTTACTTTATAAAAATGAATTGATTATGAAGTAATTTTCTCCAATACCTCAAGCTCCTCCTTAGAGTTTGCTGCTAGTGCTTCACGTGGGTCTATATTTATAGATTCAATTTTTTCTCCTTGTTGCATGGCCATTCCTATCAAATCAGTCTGATAATACTGTTTTTGGTCGTTGTCTGTTTTTAGGTTTTTCAGATTTTTCCAAAGCCATTCTGCGTTGAAACAAAAATAAATTGGATTTACCTCTGTAACCTTCTTCTCTTCACTGTTTGCATCTCTGACTTGCACGTCTTTTATAATTTCTCCTTTTTTGTTTCTAATTATACGTGAAAAGCTATTATAGAATACAGATCTCCAATTTTTAAAATCTGTAAGCTTAGTTGTCGCCATTGTTATTTTTGCTCCTGATTCTAAATGTTTTTTTATTAATTTTTTAATAGTACTGCTAGAAATAAAGGGATGATCACTAGGAAGAACAATTACATTGTTTGTTTTGCCCTTGAGTAAATTCTCTGCACTCATTATTGCATGACCTGTTCCAAGCTGTTGCTTTTGTGTTACATAGTCATAATTCTTACCTAATTCCTTTTTTACTTTGCTTTTTTTATAACCAATCACGACAACAGGCTTCTTATCCACCTTAGATTTCTCAATTGCTTTAAGTACATGTTTTACTAAAGGTATACCTGAAAGAGGAACCAACACTTTAGGCAGCGCGCTCTTCATTCTCGTGCCTTTTCCTGCAGCCAAGATTATTATTCTGGTGGTATTATCATTTTTCATGATTAAAAGAGTATATACTATTTTTCTCGTTTTTCAATTTCTTTTAAAACTTTTGGGATTTTTTTAAAATCTTCAATCAAAACTTCACGCATTCCACCATCATACAATGCTGCTGCTGGATGATAAAGAGGGAAGAAGAATTTTGTGGAAATACCGTTAAATTTTTTTATCAAAAGTTTTCCATGCGCATTCCCTATTTTTTGGTCAGGAAAAAAATTATTCATTGCGTGACGGCCCAGAAAAACTATTAATTTCGGTGAAATTATTTTTAACTCTCCCAAAAGCCAATCTCGGCAAGCAGTTTTTTCTTCCGGCAAAGGGTCCCGATTGTTTGGAGGGCGATATTTTACGATGTTCGTGATATAGATTTCCTCTCTTTTTAGATTAATCAACCCGAGCATTTCATTTAAGAATTTTCCTGCTGCGCCGACAAAAGGTTCTCCTGTCTCATCTTCTTTTTTCCCCGGAGCTTCACCGATAAATACCACTTCCGCACCGGCGCTACCCACGCCCTTAACCGCTTGTTTGGCTGTTTTTTTAAGTTCACATTCACATTCCAAAATCCATTTGTTGTGTAAATTTTCTAATTTCTGATTTTTGTCCATATTTAACTGGTTTTTTGTGGCCAAACAGAAATAATAAAAATTATAGCGTAAAAAATGAATCCAAAAGCGCACGTCGGTAAATTAAGGGTAGCACCAGTATTTAGATGCGCCATGAATTTTTCAATTTCTGGAATTGTAAAATATCCAGAGAAAATAATTCCCAAAGCAGATATCACTGCAACAACATTTGACATATTTTTTCTTGAAACAATTCTCAAGAGGCCGAGTATGGCAGAAGCAAAAATCAGGAGAAACATTCCGAAACCATAAAAGCAAGCTGGATGTCCTAAGAAGTATGGACAAGGGGAGTTGAAAGCGCAAGTGGAAGTAAAAAATTTTACTGCGCTCATATATCCGGAAAACAACACCCCAGCCAAACCAAGAAAAAACATTGTTTTTAAATAAGTAGAGTTTTTCATATTTTTATATTATGAAATAATAATGACTTAATCATATTATACCACACAATATATATTTATTTGACCTTTCTCTTGATATCAATTTAGTATTGACTTATCTACATAAACTCTATTTAATATGGACATAGTTTTTGTTCTTTTATAATAGATTCTCTTCGTCTCTAGACATAAGGTTTGTTAAATACTTTATGCCTGGAGGCGATGAGCGTTTTCAGGTCTGCGACCAATCCCGGTCCAGGCATCCGGCGATGAACGTCGGGGAAACGAGTGTTATGAAGATTGCTATGTCTGTTCTGGGATTCGTTGTTGTTTGGCTTGCCTGGGACTCTTTAGCTAACTGGCTAGTAGGGTCTGGAAAATTCACTCCGAGACGTACTCTCACCCCTTGGCGCGCCTGGCGTACATCGCAGAAGAAAAAAAAGCTTGTCTTAACGGTGAACACCGTTGGCCGACAGCTCAAAACTGCCTGCATGAATCAAATCAAGGAGCAGGCTGGCGAAGAGGTTGAGAGTCCACAAGTCTATTTCGGGGGACATTTCCCGGATGTTGACTGGGACAGGGCAGTTAAAGATCTCAAGACTGGCTGGCGCACTCTTAGGGATAATGCCAAGAGACAGTATCCCAGCCTAAGCTTCGAAGAAGACATGCCCCACTTCGACTGGATGGAGGTGTTGCCGAGTTGTAGTTGTAAGCAGGGTGGTGGAGAAGTTGTTCGCCTCAAACCACTTCAACGTTAGAAAACTGGTGAGGTGAACAGCCAGAATACAAAAGTTCACAACCGCCGCTCTAGGAATATTCCTTAGGCGGTTTCTTGTTTTAGGCACGATTTTGATATAATAAGTTAATGAAATCCGAAACAAGGGGTTGCCAAAACTGCGAAAAAGACTTTGTTATAGAACCTGATGATTTTGGATTCTACGAAAAAGTAAAAGTTCCTCCTCCGACATTTTGCCCTGAATGCAGAATGATTAGACGCATGAGTTTTTTGAATGAACGTACTTTATATAAAAAAAAGTGCGACATGACGGGAGAACCAATAATTTCACTCTTTCCTGAAAATTCTGAAGTGCCAGTATATTCTCCTAAGGCTTGGTGGAGTGATAATTGGGACGCAATTTCTTATGGGCAAGATTATGATTTTTCCAAACCATTCTTTAAACAATTTGGGGAACTCCTAAGAAAAGTGCCACAGTTCTCATTGCAAAGTCAGTACACGACTTTGATTCGTACCGAATATGTAAATATGGGTACATACAACAAAGATTGTTATCTAGTTTTTAATACTTCATATAGTGAGGAATCAAGTTATACTACGTTTTCACGTAAAGCAAAAAGGTGTCTTGATCTATATGGAACTGGCTCATGTGAACTTTGTTATGAGTGTGTATATATTGGTGACTGCTACCGAGTACTATATTCAGATAATTGTGAAGAGTGTGTTGACGTCTATTTTTCAAGAAATTTATATGGTTGCCAAAATTGTTTAGGTTGTAATAATTTGCGTAATAAATCATATTATATTTTTAACCAACCGTATACAAGAGAATCCTATCTTGAAGAAATCAAAAAATATAATCTCGGTTCGCATACCACTGTTGAAGATTTAAAAGAAAAAACAACCGCATTTAATAAATTGGCTCCAGTACGTTTCATGGATGGAATTCATAGTAAAGATATTTCAGGTGATCATATTTTATTTTCAAAAAACGTTCTAGACAGTTTTTATATTGTAGGTGCTGAAGATTGTCGATATTGTCAATTTGTTTCTTTTAAACCAGGTCGTGATTGTTATGACATGACTCTTTGGGGACAGAATGCCACACGTATTTATGAATGTATGGGAGCTGGAGACAGTCAAGATATGGTCAAATTTTCATTTGATTGTTGGGCTCCTGCTATAAATATTGAATATTCTTACCACATAGTTGCTCCGAATAAAAATCTTTTTGGTTGTATCGGTTTGAAAAATAAAGAGTATTGTATTTTGAATAAGCAATACAGCAAGGAAGAATATGAGAAGATGGTTGAAAAAATAAAGAAGCACATGGACGATATGCCTTATGTTGATAAAAGAGGAATTATTTACAAATATGGAGAATTCTTTCCTTCCGAGCTATCTCTTTTTTCATATAATGAAAGTTTTGCGAATAGTTATTTTCCTTTAGAGAAAGAAGAAGCTATTAAACAGGGATTCAAGTGGAAGGATATTCCTATAAATAAATACGAGATAACTATCAAGGCAGGTGAATTGCCAGATGATATAAAAGACGTTGACGAATCTATTTTTAATCAAGTTATTGAATGTGAAATTTCAAAACGAGCATTTCGCATAACTCAGTCTGAATATCAGTTTTACAAACAAATGAATATTCCTTTGCCTCATTTGCATCCTGATGAACGAAACAAAAATCGTTTAAAGAAACAAAATCCTATGAGACTTTGGCATCGAGAATGTATGTGCGATAAAGCGGATCATCACAATCATACTGGAAAATGTGAAGTGGAATTTGAAACTTCCTATTCATCCGACCGATCAGAATTAGTGTATTGTGAAAAATGCTATCAGCAAGAAGTTTATTAAATTGTTTCGCGTGACCCAAGTGGTCGCTGGGCGGAATAAGATTATATATCAGGTAAGGGATTTGCAGAATTTAGATAGCAGAAAACCCACCGACCCAAGAGGCCGATGGGCCTGCTTGGTTGGTGGGTTGTGTGATGGTTACGTCGGGCCTTCAAACTTTTCTGATGTGCCCGAGATTCGGTTTGTGAATTTTGACATGTCCGCTCCGATCATTGCCGGCGTCAACACGCAATACGCCAGCCGTGATAATTGCAACGGCCAATGCTTTTTTGGGGTTGCGCTCGTCTCCAAACGGCATGGAGGGCTTTCGCTCTCGTGACCTTTTGTATAGAGCATGTGCCACCACAAAGGCAGCTGATTCTGGTTGATACTGCTGAAGTTGATGTTTTGTCACTACACATCTCCTCGTGTGGAACTTCTTACTTATATTTAATACTATGCTTTATAGTTTTTGTCAACTGTGACCCTACTGGGATAATCTTTCCCTACGGGAACAGTATACCTTTTTAAATTTCCTCAAAATAAATTTCTCGTAAATAATAAAAAGCCTTGCGATTCCCAGACACAAGCAAAGCAGTTTGCTTGTTTAGGTTCACGCAAGAAAAAAGACCCGTTAAAGCGGGACTCTTTTTTCTACGCGTGACCCTACTGGGAATCGCACCCAGATTACCAGCTTGAAAAGCTGATGTCCTAACTATTAGACGATAGGGCCAATATTTAATACTCTTGTCAAAAACATTTAGCATCATAACATTTTTTGAAAAAATCGCAAAAAATGGTAGATTAAACGGTGTTGGAGACGTGGCTGAGTGGTTGAAGGCACCGGTTTCGAAAACCGGCATCGGGGAAACCCAATCGTGAGTTCAAATCTCACCGTCTCCGCAAAATATTATCTGGTGTGGATTGCCAGGTAAATATCTTCCAGTGCTCGCACGGCATCACCGGCGGCGATATTGTTTTGGTGGTAGAGGACATTGGTGCAATCACCGGCAGCCCAAATACCGGGAACTTCTGTTTTTTGGGACCAAGCATCAATCTTGATTCTGCCGATTTCATCCAAAGGTAATATTTTTTTCACAAAGTCGGTATTTGGAATCTGTCCAATCTCCGCAAAAATACCCGAAACTTTTAATTCATGCTCGCCATCCTTATCTTTATAAATTAATCCTTCCACGAATTTATCTCCTTTGATTTCCAAAATTTCCGCATTTTTAATTGCTGTTATTTTAGGATTCTTTAAAACTTTCAAAACGGTAATTTCGTCTGCGCGAAAAGTGTCGCTTCGATTGATAAGGGTAACGGATTTACAATAAGCGAGAAGCTGCGCAGCGGATTCAAAAGCGGCGTTGCCTCCGCCGATTACGGCGACATCCATATCTGCAAAAAGAGGGCCGTCGCAGGAAGCGCAATAGGTAAGGCCTTTGTGCTCCAACCTGTCCGCATTTTTTGCTACAATTTTTCTGCGCCCACTTCCACTAGCTATCAAAATTGTTTTGGTTTCAAATTCTTGGTCGGATTCGGTTTTGACTTTGAAGGTGGTTACAGACGTTGGACGTCCGGAAGTATCTTGACGTCCAACGTCCGTAGCTTTTGTGATGTCTGTAACTTTCTCACCCTCTTTTACTTCCAAAGTGGAATTTTCGCTTTCTGGTGTAGCGTTTGCTTGCACGTGTTTTTTAAAATTTTGCGCAAGGTCATTGCCAGAAATGGAAGGGGTCCCAATCCAATTAAAAATTTGTTCAGACACGACACTTTGCCCACCCCATTCCGCGGTGATAAATAGTGTTTTTAATCTTTTGCGGGCAGCGTAAATGGCCGCTGCACTACCAGCTGGTCCGCCACCAATAATTATCAAATCGTAAGTCATATGACTTATTATACACTAGGCGTCAAGTTTTTTCCAAAAACTATTTTTTATTACGTCGGAGAAATGCTGGAACAGCGCTCCAGTCATCGCCATCATCTTCTATGATTATCTCTTCTTTATCTTTTTTCTCCATCTTCTTGATGAATTCATTGTTGTTCATTCCGCTTCCATTTTGCAAACTGTTGTGAATTTCTTTTTTTATTACAGCCGGAGTTTCGTCTTTGACGAGTGTCTGTCCTCCGCCTACTCCGATCGGTGTGCCACTGAAAAGATTCTTGCGAGGCATATCCGCAGGAAAACTGGTAGCAATGACGGTAACTTTTATTTCACCTTTTTTCAACTTTTCATCATGAATCGTTCCGAAGATTACTTTTGCATCTTTATCGATTGATTCGGTAATTATTTTTGCCGCTTCTTGAATTTCGTTAATCGTCAAATCGTCTCCACCGGAAATAGCAAAGAGCACTCCTTTTGCGCCATGAATTGATATTTCCAATAGGGGAGAATTGATAGCAGCGAAAGCAGCTTTCTCAGCTCTTTTTTCTCCTGAAGCAGTACCGATGCCCATTAGTGCGCTACCGGCATTTGCCATCACAGCTTTAATATCCGCAAAGTCTACATTTATGACGCCTGGTGTAGTGATAAGGTCGGAAATACCTTCTACTGCTTGACGTAATACGTCATCGCATCTAATGAAAGCATCTTTAAAATTAGTATTTTGTTCAGCCAATTGAAGCAATTTATCGTTGGGAATGATTATAATCGCATCGACTTCTTTAGCCAATTCTTCTATTCCTTTTTCCGCTATTTTCATTCGATGACTACCTTCAAAAAAGAAAGGTTTGGTGGTTACAGCCACAGTAAGATTCCTTGTTCGCGAGCAGCACGAGCAACTATCGGAGCTGCGCCGGTGCCGGTGCCTCCGCCCATTCCACAAGCGAGGAAAATCATATCTGCTCCTTTGATGACATCTTGAATTTCAGACTTTGTTTCTTCAGCTGCTTTTTTTCCAATTTCTGGATCCATGCCGGCGCCGAGACCTTTTGTTAAATTTTTTCCAATATGAATTTTTTTCTCAGCCAAAGAGTGATGCAAATCTTGCGTATCGGTATTCATGCAAATAAAGGAGACACCTTTGACCTTGGAATTTATCATGTGGTTCACAGCATTTTTACCTGAGCCTCCGATACCGATGACCATAATGCGAGCGAAACTCTGTATCTCTTCATTGATTTTTGGCATAATTTTTATTTATTAAGGATTTAACTTATAT
>CAWHSF010000001.1:0-24140 GCA_963832025.1 Candidatus Nomurabacteria bacterium | reverse complement strand
CTGCGCCTAGTAAATATGCTACTCTTGCACAATGTATTAAAGACTCCGGAGCCACCTTCTATGGAGCTTTCTGGTGTCCACATTGTCAGGCGGAAGAAGCAGACTTTGGAATGACTCGCCAAGCATTGGCAAGTATCGGTCTTTATACTGAATGTTCTACTCCCGATGCCAATGGACAAACGCAAATCTGTATCGATAAGAAAATAACAGAATATCCAACATGGATATTCAAAGACGGTTCAACTTTGACAGGAACCGTTCCACTAGCACAGCTTGCTCAAAAGACAGGTTGTACGGTTCCTCAATAAAAATATGAACCCTAACACAATCAATGATTTAAATGTATTTCTAGGTTTGGGAGCTATCGTGTTGCAGATAGTTTGTGTGCTTGCGTTATTTTTATTGTTTTTTAGCAAAAAGAAAAATATTTTTTTAGATTTCATAAACAAACATTTTTTAGTGTTGGGGTTTTTGATGTCTGCAGCAGCGTGGTCTGTTTTGATTTATTCTGAAATTATCCATTTTATTCCATGTGTATTATGTTGGTGGCAAAGAATTTTCTTTTTTCCATTAGCACCCATGTTTGCAGTTGCGCTTTGGGATAAAGACAGAAAAATAATTCGCTATGCCTTACCCCTTCTTTCTATTGGTTTTCTGGTTTCGGCTTACCAAAACTTTGGCTATTATTTTAGTGAGTCTGGATCTTCTGCTCCTTGTGATGCTTCTGGTGTGTCCTGCTATCAGCATTTAGTTTCTGTTTTTGGAGGATACATATCAATACCAATGTTGGCGCTTACTGGATTTTTCGTGATGTTGACCTTACTTGCTATCGCGCATTTTTATGGAAAAAACAGAATAGATTAGTATTATTAATTAACCAATAAATTTTATGGGAAAAGGAAATAATGCATATAGAAAAGATGTGAAGAAGCCGAAGAAAGCAAAGAAAAAATAACCCAAAAAGTCCCTTCGAGAATATCGAAGGGACTTTTTGTTTATTATTTTTGTAATATGTTACAATTTTATAAATGGAAAATAACGACACACAAATATTAATTATTGATTTAGGTTCCCAGTATACGGAAATAATCAGACGTAGTCTGCGTTATTTGGGTTTTCGGTCGGAAATTGTTTCGCCAGAAAAAGTTCCTGGTGTCGGGCTCCCACAGAGCGGGATACCGACATCTGGAACTTATCTAAAAGGCATAATATTATCCGGTGGGAGCGCTAGTGTTTACGACGCAGATGCACCGAAAATTCCAAAAGAAATATTGGATTTAAATATTCCAATCCTGGGTATTTGCTATGGAATGCAATGGCTAGCTTATATAAACGATCCGGATTCTATACACAAAGTGAAAGAGGGCAAGTCTTACGGACCCGTAGAAGTTACCTTGAGCAAAAGCAAACTTTTTGAAAATCTGATGCAGAAGAACAATGGAAAGATTAAAGCATGGTCTTCTCACGGTGATTCAGTAAAAAAAGTTCCAAAAGATTTTAATATCATTGCCACCTCCAAAGATGCAAAGGTGATAGAAGCGATGGAGTGTGAGCAAAAGAAGATTTATGCAGTTCAATTTCATCCGGAAGTCGAGCAAACTGAAGACGAAAATATTATTTTAAATAATTTTGCTTTAGAAATTTGTAATTGTGTAAAAGATTACAATCAACAAAACATCATAGAAGAAATCAGAACAAATACAAAAAAAATATTGGGTGATGGCACGGCAATCATCGGAGTTTCCGGGGGAGTCGACTCTACTACCTTGGCAGCAATTTTGACTCCGGCACTTGGGAAACAATTGAAAGCCTTTATGATAGATACGGGTGGTATGCGCAAAGGTGAAATTGAGAAAGTAAAAGAAATTGCCAAAAAAGCAGGAATCAATTTAGAAGTAATAGAAAAATATAAAAATAAGTTTATCGAAAGTGTCGGTAAAAGCATCGATGCTGAAGAAAAGCGAGCGCATTTTAGAAAAGTTTATGGAGAAGTTTTTAAAGAAGTTGCCAAATCATATGGTGCAACGCACATGATTCAAGGCACACTGGCGACTGACTTGATCGAGTCTGGTAGCGCAGGAAAGTCCGCGCTCATCAAGACACACCACAATGTGGATTTGAATTTAGGCTTAAAAGAAATCATGCCCCTGTCGGATTTCTTCAAGTTTGAAGTGCGAGAAATGGCACAAGAATTTGGATTGGAAGAATTGCTCACTAACCGGCAACCATTCCCAGGCCCTGGGCTTTATCTGCGAATTGTCGGTGTACCAGTGACCGAGGAACTTTTGGATATCGTGCGAGAGGCGGACTATGAAGTAACTGAAATTCTGACAAAGCATAACTTATACAGTAAAATTTCTCAGACAGTTGTTGCACTTTTGGGTGTGAAAACTGTAGGGGTTAAGGGAGATGGGCGAGTTTACGGATATTCCATGGTTGTTAGAAATATTGATACCATTGATTTGATGACTACTAAAGGATTTTATTTTAGTCCCGAAATTTGTGAAGAAATCACCAGTGCGCTAGTGAAGCATCCGAAAATTGTTCGAGTATTTTTTGATTGGACCACTAAACCTCCGGCCACTACGGAGTTTGAATAAAAAAATGATTACAGAAATTTTAAAAGACATAGAAGTAAAGAAAAAAAATAGTAAAGGTGAAACACTTTCTAGATTTTTTAAAACAGGCAAAGGAGAATATGGCGAGGGGGATATTTTCTGGGGGCTCACAGTGCCTGTGTCTAGAACAATTGCTCTGAAACATAAGAATTTATCTTTTCCGGATATAAATTTATTGTTAAAAAATAAAGTTCACGAAGTGCGCCTGATAGGTCTTCTAATACTGGTGTGGAAATATCAGCATTCAACCAAAACAGAGCAAGAAAAAATCGTAAAATTTTATCTAAAAAATACGAAATATATAAACAACTGGGATTTAGTTGATTTATCTTCGCACTATATCTTGGGTGACTATTTAATTAATCAGAAAAATAAAAATATCTTACTTAAACTAGCCAAATCAAAAAATTTATGGGAGCAAAGAATAGCTATTGTTTCCACTTGTGCCTTAATTAGAAAAGGGGAGCTGGAATGGACTTTCAAAATTTCCAAAATGTTTTTAGATCATGACCACGATCTTATCCACAAGGCATCTGGTTGGATGTTGCGCGAAGCCGGCAAGAAAGACGAAAAAGCTTTGCGGAAATTTCTGGATGCCAACATTTCCAAAATACCCCGCACCATGCTCCGTTATGCCATCGAAAAATTCCCTCAGAATGTGCGATTGGAATATTTAAAGAAGTAATTTTAAATTAGAAAAGCTTTTCAAGCAGAGCAATAAACCAATTTTTTGATTGAGTTGGTGCTGTGGGGGTTGGTTGAGTGATTGAATTTATAACTGATGCGGTGTTTTCTTTTGCCATGCTTTCTAATTTTGATATTTTAGTTTCTTTCTGAAGATTATTTTTGACTGCAACAATGTCTATGTTTTGCGTATTTGTTGGCGCTTCCGAAATTGTTGCTGGTGCTGATTCCTGTTTACTAAATGTCTGTATTATTTGATTCCAAGTTTTTCCGGAGAGGGCAGACACCATATAAGCTGTTTCCCAGATTTTAGTATTTAAATCAGAATCCTTTACTCCGCCGTCGGTATCTTGGATAGTGGCGAGATAATCAAGTGGTGTATTTTTACCATCCGCGGATGACCAGTCTGCCGGTTGTTCATTTTGCGCTAATATTCCTTCCATGGCCCAAGCAGTTGACGAAGCATTGTCATTCCAGCTTCCATCGTCTTTTTGATTTTGTTCCAGATAACTTTCTGCTTTTGCTAGAGCATCTCTGACTTGTCCGGTTTGATTAAAAGCGGAAAGAGCTTCCATTGTTGCGCCAGTCATATCCACCGAGCTGTCCCAAGAGCCATCAGCACCTTGTTTATTTAATATAAAACTTATAGCACTATTTATCATTGAATCATTAGTCGTATAGCCTGCGTTTTGCAAAACAATCAATGCAAAGACATCGTCGTTATCTTCATTTGGGTCACCAAATTGTTTGCCATCAAAACTTTTTACGATATCGTTAATATAATTTTCTCCGTTTGTATTGTATGGATTGAGCCCCAAAGCCATCAAAGCCATCGCACGTCTTTCATAGTCTGTCAGAGTTGGGTTTACTAATGTTGATTGTTCGTAATATTTAATTAATTTTATTGTTTGGTTTTGATTATTTGGAGATGCTGCGAGTGCCAGTGCAGTCCAATCAGTATAAAGGTCTGCTCCAAAAGTGCCATCGTTTGCTTGTTGTGCGGTTAAAAAGTCCATTGCTTTTTTTGTGTCAAAAGTTGGCGTGGCTGGTGGAGAAATTGCGACAGGGGAAGTGACAGTACTAGAAATAGCGACAGAAGTTGTCGTTGTGTTGGGAGTAGATGTGCTTGAAGGAGCAGGGTCGTTCAATTGTCCGCCTCCGGAACCGATCGGCCCGGTTGGAATCAGAGAATTGATATGAAGAGTTACTTGGTCTCCTTGATTATTATCGGAAAAATCATTTAGCTGAAACAATATTGTATCGCCTACAGAGATCGGAAGTTCCGTGACTCCATAATTTGCCGAAGTTCCATTTTGATAAATTGCCCAGTATTGACTGTTTGGATCAGCAACGACATCATTCATCGCAGTGACAAACAAACCAAGACTGGGATATTGGTTTGAAAGTTGGACATCAGATAAAGATCCATTCTGCACTGCTGCTTCTAGTGCGCAAATGGCAAGATATTGGCTTGTCGAATCTGCTTCTCCATAATTGTGTACTACATTATCAGTGTCGGTTGCGGTGCAACTTGCAGGCACGTCTACTGTTGTGTCAACACTGAGCGTGGTGGCATGAGCTGTGTTTGAAAAACAAAATACTGCTACCAATAAACTTAAAAATGTTGTCAATATAATTCTCTTTTTCATAACTTAAAATTATTCCACGCTTTTGGCGGGACAGGTTAATAATTGGACTTCTCATATTTCCAGGAAACGACATCTCCCGGATTTATCTTATAATTGGAAATACCTAACTTTGCTTCTACACCATTTACATAATAAATCCACACCAAGCTACTGCTGTTTTTTATGCCATTGATACTTTCAATAAATTTTCCCATTCCGATATAATTTTCTTCCGTGAAATTTATTTTTCCTTCGCTTCGCAACTGGCTCATAAAATCGTAAACGCTCATTTTTTCGGTGATTGTGTCTGTGTAACTCACGCCATTTATTTCTAAGGTGGTTTTAATCAAGGGCGTTTGATTGTCGGAAGTATTTGTATTTAAGTTTGCATTAGTTTGATTTTCTAAAATTGGCCTTGTTGCAGGTATGGCAACTTTATGGAGGATTAAAAACAACACTCCAAAAAGTATTAGAATTAACGCGCTTAATAAAATTATTTTTATTTTTTTATTTTTCATTATAAATTTAAGCATCCCAGTACTAAAATTTTAAATAATAATTTTTATCTTTATGTCTCGTAATCAAAAATTTAGTACGGGACAAACAAAAAAAATCCTGCTCGAGCAGAATTTCGGGGACCTAAGCCCAGTAGTTCGCGAACTACGGGGTTCAAGGTTTATCCTGCTCGGGAATGCTTATGAAATGATTGGTATTCGGACTTGTCCTCTCATCAATGTTTTAATTGGTGAGGGGCTTACCGTAGCGGCACTGTACTGGAATCCCTGCCTGCGTAGGCTGGTCACCAGTTTCCCCAATTACTTCTCTTAATTTTTCAAACGAACAAACTTAGTATATACTTACCTGATTATATGTCAAAGAAAGGTGTGGAAAAAACAAAAATCATGGTATTTGGTACCTTTGATGGATTGCACAAAGGCCATATCAGTTTCTTTAAACAGGCCCGGTCACTAAATGCTTTAGTGTGGGGGCAAGCAAAAAACTTCATTAAAAATTCATTTTTAATTGTTTCAATAGCAAGAGACAAAAATGTTTTTAAAATAAAAGGTAAATATCCACATTTGCATGAAGGTGCTCGCATGGCGATAGTGAAAAAAAATAAGTTTGTCGACCAAGTCGTTTTGTCCGGATTAAAAAATCACATTCCACATATCGTAAAGGTTCGTCCGGAGATTATTGCCCTTGGTTATGACCAAAAAGCTTATGTGAAAAATTTGCAAAAAGATTTGAAAAAGAAAGGAATTATCGTGAAAATTGTCCGCTTAAAACCGTATAAAGAGCGTATTTACAAAAACCACTTGCTAAAAAATAAATCATAAATATAATTTAGATTAATAATAGATTATAAATATTATTTTAATAAGTAATAAATGTATGGAAGAATCAGATAATATAAACAAATTTACTAAAAATATTTTTGCCCACAAAGATTTTGCCCGCATCTTTTTTATTAGCCTACTTTCTCTTTTAGTTCTCCTCCTAATCGGAGCCGGTATCTTGTGGCGTTTTAGAGCCAATGTGTTAGGTTACCTTGCCAAAGAATATGTGCAAGAAATACAAAACCAAAACGCAAGTGGCAAGAATGGCGTTCAAAATCCTGCTTTCTCGCAAGATTCTTTTGTGATTGATGCAGTGAAGAAAACAAATCCAGCCGTAGTCTCGGTAATTATTTCCGAAGAAGTTCCTAAATACGAAGAGTACATTGACCCAAATCAACAAACCAATCCTTTTGGCGATTTATTTCCCGGTTTTAATTTTAGTATTCCACAATATCAGCAAGATGGAACGGAGGAAGAAGAAGTCGGAGGAGGTTCAGGTTTTCTTGTTTCCAGTGATGGTTTAATTGTTACCAATAGACACGTCGTTGACCAAACCAATGCTACTTATACGGTATTTACAAATGATGGAAAAAAATACACAGCGAAAGTCGTTGCTCGTGATCCGGTGTTAGATATTGCTCTTATCAGAATAACTCCGCTTCCCGGACAAATTTTTCCTTATTTATCACTCGGTGATTCAGATACTCTACAACTCGGACAAACTGTGATTGCCATCGGAAATGCTCTCGGAGAATACAGAAATACCGTTTCTGTCGGAGTGGTTTCTGGTCTGTCACGCTCAATCACTGCCGGTGACCAATCTGGCAACTCGGAAGTCTTGGATCATGTCATTCAAACCGATGCGGCAATCAACCCGGGAAATTCGGGGGGACCATTGCTTGATTTATCGGGAAATGTAATTGGGGTAAATGTGGCGGTTGCCGAAGGTTCTCAAAGTATCGGCTTTGCTTTACCAATCGATAGTGTAGAGGGAGCAATTTTATCAGTAGAAAAAACCGGCAAAATTATTCGTCCCTATCTAGGTGTGCGATATGTGCAGATAGATGATGCGATGCAACAAGCAAATAATTTATCAGTTGATTACGGAGCTTTAGTTAAAGCCGGAGCTACGGCTGATGAGCTTGCTGTCGTTCCCGGTTCTCCCGCAGACAAAGCAGGTATTGTAGCCAATGATATTATTTTGGAAGTTGATGGAGTGAAGATAGACGACACCAACACTCTTTCCGATATTATTCGTGGAAAAAGCGTAGGCCAAGTAATCACGCTGAAAGTTTTACACAAAGGCACTCCAGAAAATGTTCCTGTCACCTTGGAGGCTGCACCAGCCACCACTGATTAATTTCTAGGCATCACCCTTTCTGATAGTAGAGGAGAGATAAACTCCATACAACATCAAAGCTCCCAGAATCAAATAGATAAAATTAAAAGTTGGGATAAAAATAAATACCAACAAAGCCAAAAGGGGACCTAGGATATAAGAGATAGGGCTGGCGCTACGATAAATACTAACGAATTCTTCATTTTCTGGTTTGATATGTTTGAAAAAATATGAGTCAACCATGACTTCGATTGTTGCAGCGCCGACTCGTGTCAAGAAGAGCAACATAGCCCAAATCCAGATTTCCGGTTTGTAAATAAAGAAAAGAAGGGTGGTAGACACGGCTGTTATAAAAAAACCAAGCATCAAAATTTTTCTTTCACCGATTTTATCGGAATATCGTCCGAGTGGAGCTTGGATAAAAACGAAAGGCAAGAGCATTATAGTGAAGATGATAGCAATACTTTTCCAATCAAAACCAATATATTTGTATAAATATATTGGCGTATAAATAATCATCCAGCAATAAAAAAATTGAAGTAAAAAACTTATCAAATACGCTCGCGAAATATTTTTTTTCTCAATAAAATCCTTGATATAGCCGAGAGATTTCAAGCTGTCATATTTTGGATCCGGTATCTTTCTTAATCCCAAAAATATTAGCAGGAAAAAAGCTACCATTATATAAAAAGCAACTATGTAAATTAGCTTGAAAGAAAAATTTCCTAAAATCGTTCCGGATGCTAATTGTGCCAACACCCAAGCCAAATTACACAAAGTCAGGTACATTCCTCTGATTTTCCCGGTGGTGGAATCTTTAGAGAATATTTTTAATAATTCATCCAAAGAAAAGATGACAATAATATCAAACGCAAAGCCAAAAATAAAAGCGATTGATGCAAAGTAGGCATTTGGCGAAAAAGAAAATAGTAAAATAGAAACAGCATCGAGTCCGACGATTAAAAGCAGAAATTTATATCCGCCGAGTTTTCTAAAAATTCTAGGAGCAATAAAAAGTAAAAGTACTGAAAATATTGACCCCAGAATATATGTTAATCCCACTAATTTTTGATCAATAAATCGAGAAAGAAAACTCGAATTGATATAGGACATCAGAGCGACGGGTATCGAGTATAAGAAACCTGCCAAATATATTATATTTCTGTCACGTTTCATATTTGGATTAGACGCTCAAGATGACTGGTATGACTAAAGGTCTTTTGGCTGTTTTCTGATATAAGAATTTTGAGATATTTTCTCCCAAGCTTGCTTTGATTGTGTCAAAGTCAACAACGTTTCCGTTTTGATTTAGGGACAAATTCATTTTTGCCGTCGCATCTTCTATTGATTTTTTAATTATGATTCTTACTTGGCGCAAAAGTTCCTGGTTTTCTTTTAAGTAGACAAAGCCACGAGAAATCAAATCCGGTGATTTTTTTAACTTACCGGTTTTTTGGTCTAGTAGTGCGATAATCACAAACATGCCGTCTTGGGCGAGCATGACTCGGTCACGAATGACCACGTCTTGAGTATCTGAAATAGAAGTTCCATCCACCAACATTGGTCCGCTTGGTGCTGTTTCTTTGCGTAGGGATATTTTTTGTCCATCAGCCGATATTTCAATGATGGAGCCATTGTCCGGCACCACGATGTTTTCTTCCGGCATTCCGAGTTCCATCGCAAGTTCTTTATGTTTTTCCAAAAAGGAATGATGTCCGTGAATTGGTATAAAGAATTTTGGATGGGTCTTTCGGTGTAGCCATTTTATGTCTTCTTGGTTTCCATGGCCCGTAGCATGGACGAAATCTTCACCGGCTGTGCGATAGCTGATTATTTTTACACCTTGTCTGGTCAAGCCATCTTTCATTTTTTGTACTTTCAATTCGTTACCCGGAATAATCGAAGCGGAAAGAATGATTGTGTCTCCTTTGTGAAGTTTAAATTTAGTGTGTGATTTATTGGCGGCGCGATTAAGCGAAGCAAATTCTTCACCTTGTGCGCCGGTCATTAGAATAACCACCTTGTTGGGCGGATAATTATCCGCTTCTTCTATCGGGATAATGGTTCCTTTTTTAGGAGTAAAAAGTCCGGCCTCTATTGCCACTTCAATATTTGTTTTCATCGAGCGTCCGTCCAAAACTATTTTCTTTCCTATTGATTCAGCAAATTTAACGATAAAAGCCAGTCTCGTGATATGTGAAGCAAAAGCGGCGATAATCATTCGTCCTTGAACTTTTCTTATCAAATTTTCAAGTCCCTGATGTACTTTTATTTCCGGTAAAGAAAATCCTTCGTTTTCAATGTTTGTAGAGTCAGTCATCAAGAGCAGAACTTTTGCTTTGTCAAAAATGGAATATTCTTTTTCTTCATCTTTGGAAACTATGCCATCTACTTGGTCCAGTTTGTAATCTCCAGGTGTAACAATCCAGCCGTGTTCTGTTTCTATGATTATTCCCATGGAGTCCGGAATAGTGTGAGTGACACCGAAGAATTTTATTTTTATTTTTCCGCAAGTCACGATAGAATCTTTTTCCACAATCACTTCTTTCATAGGCGGTAAATGTGGAAATTCTGCTTGACGCTTGCGCATCATCAAAATGGAAAGATTTCTGGAATATACCGGCGGATTGCCGATGCGTGAGAGTACCAAAGGCACCCCTCCGATATGGTCCAGGTGCCCATGGGTAATAATCAATGCGCGAATTTTTTCCTTGCGTTCTTCTAGATAAGTTGTATTTGGGATAACGTAATCAACTCCGGGGGTGGCCTCGTTGGAAAAATGCATGCCGGCATCTATCACAATGATATCATCGCCGATTTCTATGGCAGTCATATTTTTTCCAATTTCTTCCACTCCGCCGAGCGGAATAATTCGAACCACTCCTTTTTCTGGAGGAGGAATTTTACCCATATTTGAATTTTTATATTGAGGTTTTCCGTCGAAAGAGCGTGATCTGGAATTTTGCCCGAATCTTTTTTTGGTATATTGGTACGTGGAACTTTTTTGAGTTCGTTTCTTATCAGTAGACATCGTACGTCTGCTTGGGTTATTTGCAGACGCTACAGACATCGTACGTCTGCTTTGCATACGTACGATGTCTCCCGTTCCCGAATTTACATTACTATTAATTTCTTTCTCATCTCTTGTTATGGAAGAGAAAGAAAGTCTTGTTTTTTTTGTCATTTAGTTTAAGTTTTGTTGTTAATGGTTATTTTTTAGCAAAAATTCTCCAAACATTTTCTGTCTCGGTATACCATGAATATACATTTGCGAAACGGTCTGAAGGATTAATAATTTGGTCCAAAGAGAGTCCTTTTATGTTTGGAGAAACTACATATATGAAGCTAGGATTATACAAGAAGACAGCCGGCATGTCCTGCTCGATATCCGTTTCGATTTGAGTGTATTGTGCAATTCTCGATTGGTCGTTAATATTCGTAGCTGCGCTTTCCAAAAGCTTATCAACTTTTGCATTGGCATACATCGCGACATTGAGCCCTGGGTCCTTTATTTGCGAAGAATGCCAAAAAGCAAATAAATCAGATTGACGATCTATTATTTCTCCGAATAGCAGTGCGTCATAACTACGTGGACGGATTACACTTTGATTTAAATTACCGACATCAAAAGTTTCTATGTCAACTTTAATTCCCACGACTGCCAAATCTTCCTTGATTAATTCGGCTGTCTTGGCTAGCTCCGGAGCATTGCCGGTAGAAATAGAAAATTCTAATTCCGTAGTAGTTTTCTTTTTATTTTTTCCTGTCGTTACTTTTTGCAGAAAACCATCCGAACCCTTTGTCCAGCCATCTTTGGCCAAATTGCTTTCCACGTTCTGTATAATTTGAGTTTGTGAAAGATTATTCGTGTTAGATGTTGCTTGATAGGTCATTATGTTTGGCGGTATTGGGTTGTCAGTCGGGACTCCGTATCCATACAATACCTCTTGGACGATTTGGTTTTTGTCGATTACTTGATTAATAGATTTAGTTATGACTTTATCGGTAAAAAGAATATTTTGATTTTCGTTAAAGAAAAGTCCAAACACTCTCGGCAATACCGCAGATTCTACTTGGTAGTTTCTCTCTTTTAAAATATTAGCATCGAGGGGAGTGATGGAACTTATTTGGTCAACTGTTCCATTTTGCAATGCGTTTATTATGTCAGTCTCATCTGAATAAAAATAAAGATTCAGGTTTTCAATGTATGGCTCACCCAAGGCGAATTTACTGAAAGAATTCAAGGCATAAGAATCTATCACTCCCGATGATTCTTTGTTGAAGCTTTTAACCATATAAGGTCCGGAGCCTACAGGATCAACGTTTGCATTATTTAATTCAATCGGAGAATTATTCCACAAAGCTGCCGGCATGATGCCGAGTGTCGCATTTTCTAAAAATGATGGATAAGGTTGCTTCAAAGTAAATTGAATAGTTTTGGCGTCTATTTCGGTGACAGTCACTCCACTCCAGTCAACTGTGCGCGGACTCTGAACCGTCGGATCTTTTGCTTCGTTGACAGTAAATACCACATCATCTGCGGTTACCGGCTGTCCATTTTGAAAATATATATTATTTTTTAAAACGAAAGTATAAGTTAAACCATTGCCGGAAACAGTATAGCTTTTTGCCAAGTCCGGTGTTATCGTGCCATCGGAATTTTTTCTCATCAATCCGGAATAAATTAAGGAAACTAAATCTAGGTCTGCCGGAGTGCTGGCAAGTATTGGATTTACAAAACGCGGAGTTCCGATGATACCTTCAGAGATAGAGCCTCCATGGAGTGGCACTTTGACCATTAACGACCGGTTGATACTTTCCAAAATGCATGCAGTGCTGATTAAGAATATTACGACAAGCAGGGCAAAAACAATTCTTTCTCTTTTTGAAAAAGTGTGCAAAACAGAATTAAGTTGGTCTTTTTTAGGCAATTTAAAATTAGGCATCCGACTATAAAGTTTTCCCATACAAGGAAATTAAAACAAAAGGCTTAGCTACGAGCTTTTATAATTATAGACAATAGTGCAAATAAAGCAAAAAGAATCGCACAAACGATGGATAGGTAAAAAAGAAATTTTTCAAAACCCCGGCGAGTGTGGTGAAATGTCCCGATGTCGTCTCCACCCAAAGCACCTCCCAATCCAGCAGCTGACTGTTGGAGCAGAATTGCCGTTACCAATATTACTGCAAGGATAATCTGCGCGTAAGGCAGAACCTTAGTCACTAAATTCATAGGGTGATTATTGCATATTTGGACTCAAAATGCAAATTTCGACCTCACCTAGCCTCTCCTTGTGAAGGAGAGGGAGCGACCTCATCCCAGCCTTCTCCTTGTGAAGGAGAAGGTGTAAAATGCAAATGCTATGGTACTTATACATAATAACGAAAAACTAAAAGAAAGAAGGCGAGAATTACGAAAAAGATCAACAAAAACAGAAGAAATACTCTGGTTGAAGATTAGAAATAATCAGCTTGGATGTAAATTCAAAAGACAGCACAGTATTGGAGGATATATTATTGATTTTTATTGTTCCAAACGTAAATTAATAATCGAAATTGATGGTGCTACGCATAATTCAAAAGAAGCAAGAGAATACGACAAAATAAGGGATGAATATTTTGGCGAACTTGGTTATAAGACAATTAGATTTTTGAACGAAGAAATACAAAAAGATACAAACAATGTTTTATCTAAAATAAAAAATTACTTAATTAGCAGAGAATAATTTATACATTGATAATGTGGGGTATTTAAAAACAGGTTTATCGATATTAAAACATGTTGCGCCAACAACATTTCCATTCATCTTTTCAACTAAATTTATCGCTGCTTTTAGTTGTGATCCTGTTTCTGACCAATCATCAACAATTAACACTCTGTCATCTTTGTTAATTGCATCAACTACAATCTCAAAAGATTTTTCTTTTTTTGTATAATCTGTAAAAGATATTGATTGTGTTTCTATTCCAATTTTTCCTTCTTTTCTAGCTAGAACAAGTCCAGCATTTAATTTTTCCGCAACTCTTGCTCCGAATATAAAACCAAGAGCGTCTAAAGCTACCACTTTATTAATTCTTTGATCAAGAAAAGGTTTACTCATGTCTTCAATAACAGAGTTAAATATTTGTGGGTTAGCATATAAATCAGTAAGATCGCAACGCCCTTTTCCTTCCCTAATATATTTTTTATAGTTATTCATGTCTATTATATTATAACAGTATTTTTGTGATTTAATAGATTTTCCCTCTCCTTCGCAAGGAGAGGGGAAGGGGTGAGGTCTGAATCAGTATTTGCATGACAAGGGGTGAGGTCGAATTATTTCCATTTTGTTGAGTTTTTCTGTATAATACAAATATGTCAAACGAAAACAATAAACAGCTTTCAATCTTAGATTTATTCCAAAAACTATTTCATAATTTTAACGCTCGCGCGATGAAAGACGCGACGCTTGCTTTCAAGAAACACCTCGATGATGGAGGCAAAATGATGCTCGCGATGGGCGGAGCTATGTCTTCCGCGCAGATGGGCATAACCCTCGCTTCCATGATAAAAGAAAATAAAATTCATGCCATTTCCTGCACCGGTGCTAATTTGGAAGAATCCGTATTTCGCTTGGTGGCGCACAATAGTTATAAAGATTATCCTGATTATCGATACTTTACCAAAGAAGACGATGAGGCGATTTTGAACAGAGGTGAGCGTCGAGTGACCGATACTTCCATCCCCGAAGAAGAAGCTTTTCGTGTCGTTGAGCCGATTATTTTAAAACGATGGAAGGAGGCGGAAAAAAACGGCGAGCGTTTTTTTCCGCATGAATATTTTTACCAAATACTTTTGTCGGATGAATTGAAAGGGAAATATGAAGGCAGTCCGGAACATTGCTGGCTCCTTGAAGCAGCAAAAAAGAATTTGCCGATTGTCGTGCCGGGCTGGGAAGATTCAACTTTGGGAAATATTTTTGCCGGTTATTGCAAAGCGGGAGAGGTAAAACCAAGTGTGATGAAAACTGGTGTGGAATACATGATGTATCTATATGATAAATATCAGGAATTGGCAAAAGACGGTCCAGGTCTCGGATTCTTCCAAATCGGCGGAGGAATTTCCGGAGACTTTCCGATTTGCGTCGTGCCTTCGATTAAATATGATTTGAAAAAGCCGGTGCGTCCATGGGGGTATTTCTGCCAGATTTCCGACAGTACCACTTCTTATGGTTCATATTCCGGCGCCACACCAAATGAAAAAATAACTTGGGATAAATTGACCAAAGAAACTCCGATGTTTGTAATTGAATCGGATGCCACCATCGTCGCTCCGCTTATGTTTGAGGCTATTTTAGACCGCTATACTTTGAGCGCAAAATAAAAAGATTTTTGGTTGCATGCAAGAAAATATTCCATCAAACTTAAATAATCACTTAGAAAAAGGAGCAAAACCCATTATGGTTTGCGTCGGAACATTTGATGAATTGGAGGATACCTTAAAAGATTTTCACGAAAGAACTAAAACAAATCCTTCCACGGTGATTAATGTCGATTTTTTTGGATCAGCTAGTTGGAAGAATAATAATTTTAGAACTGATGGCGACGGGGCTTATGTCATATCTATTGTAGATGGATCGGATAAAATGTCTGCAGGGTTTATGAATTGCACGGGTGTGCTAGTGTGTGGCGCTGACAAGAACACTGGAAAAAATCTCTCTTTTTTAACTCATCAAAATCCTATACAACTATTTTCGTGCGGAGCAGAAGATGATTTTATTGAATTATTGGAAGAGCAATTAAAAGAAATAAAAGAAAGGTGTAAACCCGGAACTATCGATGCGGTGGTAATTGGAGGATCCTTGGATTCTGGTTATAAAGATTCCAATGGAACTTATAAAAAAGATTATCTTGAGTCGCTTAAATTATTGTCCAAAGAAATGAATAAATTTTTTGGATTTGACCCAGTTGTGATAAACGGTCCAAAAATGAAGGCGAGTTATGACGAAGATAATTTTTATTTTTTAAATGAAGACCGTAAAGCATTTTTAGTCAGAACAGAAGTGAACCAAATGAAAGATTTTCCTGCTGGTGAGGGAAGTAAAATATTTAAAACAGGAAAAAAATCTTAACCATTATAAAAATTAGCTATTTATCTTAAATAAAACTATTATTTAAGAGATGGCGGATTCGTTCGCTAAATTTGTACCTCGAAAAAAGGGAGGGTCGCATGTATCGACTACCAGAAATTATTCAGGCCGGGATGGGGATCGATATTTCGAACTTCCTTCTGGCAAAAAAATGTTCAATTCGTGGTGCGATTGGTACGGTGTCATGTACTGCAGCTGAACGCATCCTCGCAAACAAGCTACAGCTTGGTGATGTCGGTGGTTACTGTCGGCGGATATTACGTGAGCACTTTCCATTTCCGGAAGTTTCGGAACGGATTTTGGCGCAGTATTTCGTCGAAGGTGGCAAGAAACCAGAACAGAAGTTCAAAGATGTGCCACTGTTCAGTTTTAGTCCGCCCAGTCATCTGATTGAGCTTGCTGTCGCGGCAAGCTTCGTGTTTGTCTTTCTTGCAAAGGAGGGACACACAAACCCTATCAGCGTGAACTATCTGGAGAAATTGCAGATAGCTCACATTTACCATCTGACGGGAGCGATGCTTGCTGACGTCGACCTTGTCACAATGGGCGCTGGTATTACGTTGCAGATTCCTGCAGTGCTCGATGCCATAGCTGCAGGTGGAAGTCCTTCTTATCGTGCTTCCGTAGAAGGGAGCAAGGAAGGAACCAAAACAATTACCTTTAACCCGCGTGAATTTTTCGGAGAGAGATTTCCAAAAAAACTCAGACGGCCAGGGTTCTTGCCAATAGTTTCCACTGATGTGCTTGCATCACTTATGGTCTCGAAACTTCCAGGAGGAAGTATTCAGGGCTTCGTGATCGAGACACCAATCGCTGGAGGGCACAACGCTCCTCCTAGAAAGAAAGGCGTCTTCGATATTCTCGGTCAGCCGGTTTACGGAGCGAAAGATGAGGTTAATTTCGAGAAGCTTTGTAATCTCGGAATTCCTTTCTGGATTGCTGGCGGGTTTGCTTCTCCCGAAGGCTTGGCGAAAGCAAAGTCTTTGGGTGCAACAGGCATTCAAGTCGGTTCAGCTTTTGCTCTGTGCGAAGAATCAGGTATGGGTTCTGTCTATCGTGCAAAGATTCGTCGGCTTGGGTTTCGCGGAGAGCTCGTCGTTCGCACGGACCCGACAGCGTCACCAACTGGTTTTCCATTCAAAGTGCCACAACTTGATGGCACAATTTCTGAGCCTACAATTTATGAGGCGAGGAAACGTGTCTGCAGCCGTCGGGCTTTGCAGTTTCCGGCGGAATACAATGGCAAAACAATTTTCAGATGTTCGGCAGAACCAATTGTCGATTATCTGAGAAAAGGAGGAAAACTCGAGGACACTGTCGGCGCACGGTGCCTGTGCAACGGACTCTTCTCGGCTGCAGATATTGGCGATCCTGAAGAGCTCCCAATTTTCACAATGGGAGACGACGTGAGTTTCTTGCGTCATCTCATGAGTGAAGAAAATGATTCTTACAATGCGGCAGATGCGATTGCGTATTTGTCGTCCTAACAAAAAAATGCGGAAAATATTTTCCGCAAGAGACCGACATGTCTGATTAAACTGCCAGGCTCGAGGAAACTCGGGCTTTTACTTTAATTTTTTATAATTTCTTTTGAAATAAAAATGCTCTCCATACGTCATCTCCTGTAGGTCAGCAATTATTATTTTAATATTTATATTTTTATGCTCATAACAATCGCAGTCATTTTGTTGGTTTTATGGCTCTTAGGTATTGTGAGTGGCTATGTTTTGGGAGGATTTATTCACATTCTTTTAGTCATTGCTATCGTCTTGTTCCTGATTCGCATCATTCAAGGCAGAAATCCACTTCAATAAAAATAGACAGAATAATTTTCGGTATTATAATATTTATATGAAAAAAATATTATCGCTTGGTGCGGTTGTGTTTTTGTTTTTTATTTTTACTATTTTGAATCCGAGAAGTGCGCAAGCTTCGTATCATTTCTCAAACTATAAAGGCCGGCCACCGATACATGTTTTGGGTGGAGCGACCAAAACTCCAAACGGCCTCTCTCCCTCGCAAATAAAAAGTTTTTATAATCTTCCGGCGACCGGCGGACATGGCACGATTGTGATTATCGGAGCTTACGATGATTCTTTAATTGAAAAAGATTTGAATATTTTTAGTGCGCAATTTAACCTGCCGGCTTGCACTAGTGCTAGTGGATGTTTTACCAAACACAAAATGTCGGCGACCGTAAAAAGCAATAGCGGTTGGGCGATGGAAACATCTCTCGACATTGAATGGGCGCATGCGATTGCGCCAAACGCAAAAATTATGCTAGTAGAATCGACGACTCCGTCCGGCGCAAACTTGCTCAAGGCCGTGGACTACGCCGCGAGTGTGAAAGATGCGAGCGCAATTTCCATGAGCTGGGGTGGAGCGGAATTTCCGGAAGAAATTTCTCTCGATTCGCATTTCAAAAGTGTTTCTGGCGCGCCGTTTTTTGCTTCTTCCGGAGACAATGGCGCGGGCGCGTCTTGGCCGGCGTCTTCGCCGTTTGTGATTGGCGTCGGTGGAACGACGATTGCCGTAAAAAATGACGGAACATTTTCCAAAGAAACAGCTTGGACGGGGAGCGGTGGCGGAGTGAGTGTTTATGAAAAAGAACCGACTTTTCAAAATGGATATTCAATACCGAAGTCTGGCGGCATGCGAGCGATTCCGGATGTTTCTTATGATGCGAACCCGGCTTCCGGTTTTCCGATTGAACGTGGTGGTAAATGGTATGTCGTTGGTGGAACTTCGGCCGGTGCGCCGCAATGGGCGGCCATTGCGGCGCTCGGGAGCGGAATAAATTTAAATAATCTTTACAGCGATAAAAACGGAGATAATAACGGAAAATATTTTCGTGATATTACCACCGGTTCAAACGGCGATTGCGGGTATTATTGTTCTGCGCGAAAACATTATGACTATATTACAGGTTTAGGCAGTCCCTTGACAGACAGCTTCTAGGTGTTGCATTTTGGTGGATTTTTGCTAGGGTGGTGGGGAAGGGAGGTTCACATGAACCTTGACGGTGCTCGATTTCGTTCCCTGCCAGATGGGGACGAAGAAGTCACTCTCCCAGTTTGTGTGGGAGAAGTTGTTGGAGTTGGTAAATCGATGCAAGCCGCTGTTGATGATGCCAAGAAGAAGCGTCAAGCAGCCGAGCAGTTTGCCGCCGAAGCCATCCGTGTTCGGCGAGATGTGCTGGGGATAGACGTATGATTTGTGCCGGGGGAGTTGA
The DNA here is from genome assembly GCA_963832025.1 of Candidatus Nomurabacteria bacterium. Classification (GTDB taxonomy): domain Bacteria; phylum Patescibacteriota; class Minisyncoccia; order Phycocordibacterales; family UBA9973; genus UBA9973. Next base: position 5,173 of record CAWHSF010000001.1, on the reverse strand, counting down.
GCTAACGTTCACCCCCGGCATTCGCTTGTCTGGTAAGTAATTTTGATTTTTATATGAAATTGTGACATAGTTTTAGTGAGGTGACGTACCATGGGGTATGAGCTTGAAAGGGAAGAATGGATGAAGGAGGGTGTAGTATTAGCAACCATCGCTAATTCTTCCGCTTCTTCAGCACACGAAGCAACCGAGCAGTACAGCCAGACTGCGGGAGCAATTATGCAAACACATGGCGATGAGGCGGCGGAAAAAGCAGCCGCTCTCTTTGCAAAGAAGTTTGCCACTGAAAAAGAGTAGTAAAACGCTCGAAGAAAAAATAGTAAGATTTGTGCCGGGGAGTCGAGCCAACGCTCACCCCCGGCATTCGCTTGTCTGGTAAGTAATTTTGATTTTCTATATAAACTCTGTCATAATTAAAGTGAAGTTCACGAAAGGGGAGAAGTGTTATGATGAACGAAGACGTTCTCTGGGTTGATCCAGATAGTGTCTGGGGTATGACTCCAGATGGTCGGTTCACGTACACTATCCCTATCAGTGTTAAGGGGACTGTGCGTGGCAAAGGAGATACATTTTCCCAGGCCCAAGAAAATGCAAACCAGCGTTGCTTGCAGATTATAGTAGCAACGCAGGAGTTCATGCGACAAATGGCCGAGCACGAGCATGTCGACCCTTCCAACTAAGAATTTTATGCCGGAAGCGAACTGGTGTTCACTTCCGGCATCAGTTTGTGTACTAGAATAAAAATTTTTTACTTTACTTGAGTAAAGTAGCTGATATGCAATATATTCATGTGAAAGTCACAGCGGGTGTGAGCAAGGAATCTTTTAAAAAATTGAAAGAAGATCATTTTGACATCTTTGTCAGAGAAAAAGCCGAGCGGAATATGGCAAACACTCACGTGCTCGAACTTGTCGCTGAATATTTTAAAGTTCCGAAAAACAAAGTCCGCATTGTGAACGGGCACAAACATCCTAGTAAATTAATTATTATTGAAGATTAGATTTTCCCTTGTCCATCCGTAGCTTTAGCGTCGGAGGGTTTCTTTTGTCTGTATTTGATAACCAGAAATGTTGTCACACTGAGTGTGCAGAGGCTCACAAAGTTGGAAATTGAAGAGCCAAAATCATGATGCATAAAAGTATCAATGACGACGATGGCGACAGCCACCCAAGTGAGAATATACATCCAGATACTTATGTCATCGGATTTTTTTGTTCTCAATAATTTAACAATCTGCGGAATTCCGGAAATTAAAAACAAAACCCCCGGAAGGTAAAATATATATTGCATCCCGTTAGAAGCAGGTCGCGGTCAGTAAACCGAGACGATGCTTAGTTATATTATTAATTTTTACTTTTCCAATAGACATAGTAATATTTCTTTAACTGCGACCGCGGCTTCTAACGGGATTGCATTTATTTATAGTATCATGATATGAAAAAAATTACATTTAAAATTTTCGGCAGGAGATATGTCATAAGGCGCAGGGTGATACGCGTAGCAGGGCCAAAGAAAATTCTGGGCCATCTTACTGCCAAAGACTTCAAAGCAAATAAAAAGAAAGCATATGCGCTTATCAGCGAGCGAATTGCATATTTCAATCAGTCGGGAGAATTCCCGGTGGGGAAAGTTTTTATCAGAAATCAAAAGACGAGGTGGGGCAGCTGCTCGGCAAAAAGAAATTTGAGTTTCAATTACAAGCTCCTTTTTCTGCCGGAAAATCTCAGAGATTATATTATCATCCACGAACTCTGCCATTTAAAAGAAATGAATCATTCCAAAAATTTCTGGACCCTCGTGTCCACCCGCGTGCCAGATTATAAAGCCCTCCGGAGGCAAATTCAATTATATTGAGTGGGAGACGTCCAACAATCACAAGAGACGTCGGTATTCAGACTCCCAGACGTCCAACGTCTGGGAATTTTGACGTTGTACGTCTATGCAATACAATTATATTCTTATCCGAAATGAGATATAATGTAACTATGCGCTACCTTGGAACAAAAACCGATCTTGTAGAAAAAATCTATGAGTTAATTAAAGAAAAAAAGATAGACAATGAAAATTATACTTTTTGTGATGCTTTCAGTGGAACTGGTGCCGTCGGAGAATTTTTAAAAGATAAATTTAGAATTATTGCGAACGATATTCAATACTACTCTTATATAATGTCGCAAGCAAAGTTAAACACGCCAGATTTAAAATTCTCACAACTGGACCAAAAGCTACAAAGAAAATTGTTTTCAGCCGTCCAACGTCTGTAGGTTTATCCACAGTTTCTAGACATGCTGGGAATTTATTTTCAAAAATGATATCATTTCCCCATGGCAATAGAAGGACCACAACAAAACATGTTTGAAGGAGATAATTGGAAGTTGCCGAGCAGGGAAGAATTATTGGATGTTGCTCGTAAGACTTTTGAAGACAGGCTTATCAAAGCAGGTTGGAACGAGAAAGAGGAATATTTATATCCTCTGACGTTAGCTTTTGACGAATATTTAACGGACGCAATGAAGCATGGTAATAAATTTATTTCAGACAAAAAAGTATCTGTAAGGTTAAATATCACCAAGGAAAAAGTATCTGTTGTGATTAGTGACGAGGGAGAAGGTTTTGACCCTAAAAGTGTTCCTCCTGTGGAGACAGGATGGGATGAGGGTTTTCAAAAGAAAAGTGGGCGTGGTGTGGCTATGGTAAATCTTTTCCCAGGATTGGTTACCATTACTCATAACGAAAAGGGAAATGAAGTTACGATAGAAACAAAATAAAAAAGCAGTATAATATATTTTTATGGAAAACAATAACAAAGAAACAAAAATGCTTCGTCGTTCGAGTACCAATCGCATCGTGTTTGGTGTGTGTGGAGGCTTTGGAGAATATTTCGATATCGACCCGGTATTGTTCAGGATAATTTTTCTCTTGCTTATTTTCGGGGCAGGTAGCGGGATACTCATTTATTTACTCCTGGCACTCTTGATTCCTTCCGATGTGTCACCCATGCCGCTCAATGGCAGGGAAGCGCCGGAAGACATAAAAAAAAGAATCCGGGAACTCGCGGCAGAATTACGTACACTGAAGCATTCTCCTAAAGGCAAGAGGCGGGGATTTGTGCGTTTGATACTCGGACTCATTATTTTAATTATCGGTTTCGGATTGCTCACGCAAGATCTCAATCTGTTACCGGGATTTTCTTTCAATCTTTCTTTGTTCTTTAAATATTTCTGGCCGATTCTCATAGTCTTGGTGGGACTTTCAATTCTTTCGAAAGAGGTTTACTAGTTGCGGAATGGAAGCTCGTCCTAGGAGCTCTTTCTCGGTATAGTTTTTATTCAACACGCATAAAATTCTGCTGAATTTTTGCTTTGCTCGGCTACCCGCTCATCGAGTCTGAGACTCTCAGAGTCGAATGACCTGCGCAAAGTTTCATAAAAACTACACCTTCAACGAGCTTCTTTAAAATAGGGAAGTATGGTAGAATGTTGATATTAGTATTAACCAAATATTTTTATGGCAGAACTAAAAGCTTTGTGTATGAAGTGCAGAAAAGATAACAAGCCAACAATGCAGACGATGACTAATCCCGTCGTTACCAAAAACGACAAAGGCCGATATTCGGCCAAAGGAACTTGCGCAGTCTGTGGAGGCAACATGTTCAAATTTATGTCCGAGGCAGATGCCAAGGGCATGATGTAATTTAAAAATTCTATGATCCCGTTAGAGATCGTATGATTTATAACTGGAACATTATAGAAAAAATAATTTATGTCGAAAGCCTTTATTAAAAATAATATAAATACGGAAATCTAAAGATTTCCTATCTCTAACGGGATGACAAACTTTATTGAAAGAATGTATAAAAGATTTCCTTGGGTGAACACAAATACCGGTCTGTTGTTCTTGCGTATCGGTGTCGGCATGATTTTTATTATGACCGGCTGGATGAAAATTTCCGATATGAGTAACACGGTAGGGTATTTTGCTAGCTTAGGCTTTTCTTCTTTCTGGGCATATCTGGTAACTGCCTTAGAGCTTTTGGGTGGGATAACGGTACTATTGGGAATAGGTGTTTACACTCGAGTTTTTGCCAAACTTTTGACGATTGAAATGTTGGTGGCCATGTATTTACTGCATACCAATTTACAATTGGAAATGACGCCACTCCTCATGTTTTTTGTGACTGCCACTCTGATGTTTACCGGTCCCGGAAAATATTCTGTTTGGCGCGAGAGAATTCAATAATTAAGAAAATAAAAAAGAAGAAATTTGTTGGCGTAATTCCAACTTTAAGTTGGAACTTCACGCACAACAAATTTCTTCTTTTTTATTTTCTACTCCAAATCATTCCAGACTAAAATTTTCCATTCGTCTTTTTTAAACCAGTGGTGAGTATAAGAGCAGATGGCCATTCCGGCATTGTCTATCGGATTAAAATAAGACAGATTGTTATATTGCGTTGCCGTAAGTTTTTCTCCGTAGAGCATGTAAGAGATGACCATCTTCAGAAAAATTTTGTGAGTGACCATAATAATTCTAGACTGACTGCGTCTTCTGATATAATGCAATAATTTTTTTGCTCGCTTTTTTAAATCGGTAAAATTTTCTTCGTCGGAAATACGCAAATCGTCAGCATGATAACTGTTGTCCATGCGGTCCATAATTTTTCTAACTTCCGGTTCCGTGCCAGCGTGCCCGACAACTTCTGATGGATTTCTCCTCTCGACTAAAAGTCTTGAATATTTCACTCGCAAGTGAAGCTCCTTGCTGATGATGTCTGCCGTTTCCACGGTGCGTTCATAAGGACTCGCGATAATGATTTGCGGACGACCCTTTGCTTTGGGGAATCTCTTTGCGGCGGCGAGAGCTTGTGCTCGTCCTTGCTCAGTGAATCCGCCTTCGAATCCTGCCTGATGCCTAGCGCGTTGTTTTCTGTTTCTCCGTGTCGGACGAAGTATATTATCTTGGTTGCCATAGCTATATTTTAGCACAAAAAATTCCCTTACTGAAAGGACTTTTTCGCAGGCGAATCGTTGTTGACAACGATTCGCCCTTGGTATATACTTTCCCCACGTCTTTCCTGTTATGGGAATGACGTTTTAATTTCATCCTCTTTGACAACTGAATGAATTTTTGAGAACAAGTGCAAGCTTGTTTATTTTTTTGAATTCCAAGAGGCTTC